>NZ_CP103372.1 GCF_024802625.1 Massilia sp. H6 | reverse complement strand
ACCAGCGGAGCACAGGCCCGCCCCGGAGTGACACCGTGTACCTATCGCCTCGGAGGCACGGTCGCACGGCGGCGGGCGCCGTCATGGACGCCCCGGAGGCCGCATGCGGAGCGCAGCCGAAGGCGAGCACCGAACGGGCGAGGAGCGCCTTGACGGCATAGCCCGCCGCCGTGCGACCCTGCCGGAGAGTCGGGCGATAGGTGCGCGGTAAAACGGCGGATGGTGCGCAGCGGCGCCGGAGTCGGGAGGTTGCGTTTTCCTCTTCCTACTTTCGCTTGCGAAAGTCTGACTTCGCCAGGCGCAGCCTCTGGATAGGCCGCGCGGCGCAGCTGCCCGGCCTGTCGACCTGGTCGACAGGCTGCGCGCGTAGCGCGCAGCGCCGTGAAACGTGGAGGTGGGAAGGATGGTGCCGGCCAGGCGCGGCGCACGGCATCGTAAGCGGGGAGTCTTGCGCCCGTCCTGGCGCAACGGTCGCGCTGGGCCGACTATTGTTCTTGGCTAAAATCTTTCAACAGCGCGCCCTGCCAGCGGGCCGCTAAATCGGGACCGGGCAACCGCTGAACCAGCGGCCACCCTCTGCCTGCAGGTCCGGTGGTTCGTCAGCCGCAGCTACCGATGTAGGAGCAGGATTCGCAGCGCTGGCATCCGTCGACCTTGCGCAGTGCGTGTGCGCCGCACTCGGGACACTTGCTGCCGCCCGTTGCCTGGTGGTGTTGAAGATCCGGGACGCTTCCCGGTGCCTCCAGCTCCCAAGATAGATCCCGGTTGCGTGCTGAGTATGCGCGTGCCAGTTCGGCCACAGGTACTTGCTTGCCCTCTGCATCGAGGAACCCGCGTTGAATCAGAAGGCGCTGCAGCATGAATCCGACTGCCGCCACTTCGGACTCATGGAACATCGGCACTTGCGTACCATCCTGTTTCTTCAGGTATCCGCAGCGCACTGGTCCCTTCTCCCAGACAACCTTGCGCATGTCCTCCAGGGCTTTCGCCACAGGCCCGCCCGCCCGCGCAGCAAGCGAGAGCAGACGCATCGACGCGGTGATCCACTGCTGGCTTTCGCTGCGTTGTCCAGCCGGCATGAAGAATTCGAATGGCCTTTCGATGGTGACCTCCTTGCCGCCAACGAGGCCGCTGACCGGCATGAAGCTGACCGTGAGATAGCAGGACTTGATTCCCTCCTGGGTCCCATAGGCCATCTTAGAGGTGACCGCTTCCAAAATACCGTCCGGCCGCCTGTCGAAAGGTTTGCGCAGCGGATCGTCGTCCGCTGGCACAGGAGGCGCAGCACGTTCCTCCGGGGTCACGCTGAGGACGCTGCCGAGCACAGCGTTTGGACGGTAGGTGGCCATGCCTTTCAAGCCAGCGCGCCAGGCAGCAGCATACAGGCCCTTGAAATCGTCATATGGGTAGTCCGCCGGCACGTTGACGGTCTTCGAGATCGCGGTATCGACGAAAGGTTGCACAGCGGTCATCATCTTGAGATGGTCCGCCGCCGACATCTGCAACGCGGTAACGAAGTGAGCAGGCAGGGCGTCCGGGGCGACGTCGCCGCTGCGGTGGACGAACAGGCGCCAGGCGTGATCCTGCACCTCGTACTGCCGCTTCGAACCATCAGGCATCAGTTTGTTCCGCTGATACGTCAGGGCATATATTGGTTCAATCCCGTTCGACGCGTTGTCGGCAAAGGCCAGCGTGATCGTTCCGGTCGGCGCGATCGACAGCAGGTGGGAATTGCGGATGCCGTGCGCACGGATTGCCTCTTGAAGTTCGGCAGGTAGACGCCCCACGAACCGGCCATTCAAATAGGCGTCTGCATCGAACAGGGGGAAGGCGCCCTTCTCCCTGGCCAGCTCGATCGAAGCGCGGTAGGCGGCATCCCGCATTTCACGGGCAATGCTGGACGCGAGTGCGCGCCCGTCCTCTGCGTCGTAGCGCAGGCCAAGCATGATCAGGGCGCTGCCCAGGCCCAGGAAACCCAGACCGATCCGGCGCTTCGCCTTTGCCTCGGCTGCCTGCTCCTCAAGGGGCCAGACGGTGGCGTCGAGGACCAGATCAAGCATGCGCACTGCGACCGGGATCACGCGGCGCATCAGGTCGAAGTCGAAGGAGGCTTCCGCGCTGAACGGATTGCGGACGAATTGCGTCAGGTTGAGCGAACCGAGGTCACAGCAGCCGTATGCCGGCAGGGGCTGTTCCCCGCAAGGGTTGGTGGCGTTCAGCTTTTCGGCGTACCACAGATTGTTCTCGGCGTTCATCCGGTCGACGAACAGGACGCCCGGCTCGGCATGGTCGTAGGTCGAATGCATGACCTTGTCCCACAGCTCGCGCGCCTGCACCTGGCGATAGACCCACAGGCCGTCGGCTCGCTGGGAGGCGCCGGCCGCAATGAGTTCCTCACCGGGTTCGGCTTTGTGCAACAGGTCGAAGGTTCCGTCCCGCTCGACTGCCTCCATGAATTCGTCGGTGACGCCGATCGAGAGGTTGAAACAGCTGAGTTCGCCGCCGTCCTTGGCGGCAATGAACCGCTCGATATCGGGATGGCTTATCCGCAGGACACCCATCTGTGCGCCGCGCCGTGCACCAGCTGACTCCACGGTCCTGCATGAAGCGTCGAAAAGCGCGAGGTAGGGAACTGGTCCGGACGCACGCGACCCCGTTCCTTTCACCACGCTACCGGCAGGCCGGATGGCCGAAAAGTCATAACCCACACCGCCGCCGCGACGCATGGTCTCAGCCGACTGCGCGAGGGCCGTGTAAATGCCCGGGAGACCGTCTTCAAATCCCGTAACGGAATCGCCGACGGGTTGCACGAAACAGTTGATGAGCGTGGCATTCGTGTCCAGGCCGACAGCCGAGTTAATACGTCCGCCGGGAACGAATCCGTGCTCCTGGGCCCACATGAACTGTTTTGCGAAATGGCTGCGCTGCGATTCCGGTTCCCACTGGGCCAACGCTTCGGCAACCCGCCGCCGCACTTCAAACACGCTTTGTTCGTTTCCCTTCGCGTATTTCTCGATAAGCACGTCGGTTGAAACTTCCTGCGGCATCATGGAATTGATCAGCCCTTCGCTTGCGTTCATATAGCCTCCACTAAATCAAAAGATCAGGAATAGGAAGTGTCGCCGCCGTTAGGCAATCGCTTTCAAGAGCGCGACATATTTAAATGATTAAAACTATTTTATCGAAACGGGAGGGAGATACTATTGAGCTTTCTCCCTCAATGCGCATCCATTATTAAATTGGTCTGGTTTTATCAAGGCTATTACCGCCTTGCCGATAAAAACCTTGCTGGTCGGCTTTCGGTGTTTATGCCCGAGTTAATCGAAGCCCGGGCAGGACAACAATAATTACGGATGAATACAAAGTGAAAAGAGTTTCAATGATCGGTATAGCTGACGTGCCCGACCACCTTTCCATTTGCGATCATGCCCGCGCTGGCGTAAATGAACGGCGTCACATCCGGACCGTCAGGGTCTGGTGCGTGGCGGCCCTGTGCTCCGACCGTCACCGGGTAGAGCTGGCCATCCTCATCGCAATACAGGAATTCCGGGATGGGCAGGCCGTCCAGGTCCTGCTCGTCGTATGCCTGGCTGACGCGCTTTTCGGTCGTTGGGCAGAGTTTCTTGCTTCCGTCGTCCTGGATTTGCCGCTCGAAGAACCGGGAAGACCAAAGCGCGTCGGCATCGGCGCCCATGCTGCGGATGGTCTTGCATGCCTCTTCGTAAGCCGCATTGATCCCCTTGCTGTTGCAGAGGTGTTCGATATACGCTGTATAGCTCATGGTGCCTCCGTCGCTGGACGGTTGATTGACGTCGGGATGACACGACAATCATAGCATTTTTACTATTTACCGACAATAGAATGATTTTGCAGCGCGGGCTTGCGTTTTTCGTCCTGATACCGGAACCTGGAGTCCTCGGGCCGGGTGTCGGGGCCGGAACAGGCCCTGACGGTGTTGCCTGCTCGCTCGATCAGCCAGGAACCAGCGGAGCACAGGCCCGCCCCGGAGTGACACCGTGTACCTATCGCCTCGGAGGCACGGTCGCACGGCGGCGGGCGCCGTCATGGACGCCCCGGAGGCCGCATGCGGAGCGCAGCCGAAGGCGAGCACCGAACGGGCGAGGAGCGCCTTGACGGCATAGCCCGCCGCCGTGCGATCCTGCCGGAGAGATGGGCGATAGGTACGCGGTGGAACGGTGCATGGTGCGCAGCGGCGCCGAAGTCGGGGTTGCCTCTTCCAGCCTCACTTTCGCGTGCGAAAGTGCTGACTTCACCCAGCGCAGCTCTGGACGGGCCAAGCGGCGGCGCCGCGCGGACGGCCGACTTGGTCGGCCGGGAGGGCAAGCGCAGCGCGCAGCGCCGCCAGGCGCGGAGGCGTCAGGGATGGAAGCCCGCAGGGGCGAGACCGCACCGCGGGCTCGATGCGCAGCACGACAGCCCGGCCCGAGGGCAGCGCCCGAGGGAGACGCCCGAGCCGCAGGCGACCCCGCCACGATCACGGCCGCAGGCACTCGGCCAGGTCGACCACGGAACCAGCATCGACCGTCTCGAGCGACGACCAGGCGAACGACCGGCCGAGCCCTGCCACCGTTGACAGACCGTGCTTGCCTTCCTGCGCACCCCGCTCGATCCTGAGTGCGCGGCGGAACAGGATCGGGTGCGTATCGCGCAGCCAGACAACCTCGCTCTTCTTCGAGCCGGGGCAAAAGAAACAGGCGCTCTTGATGGGCTTTGGCAAGCCTGCGCTGGCGATGAGGCGAAGGCACTCGATGCGGTCGATGCCCCACTCCTGCAGCGGATACCAGTAGTCGAAGCGGTCGGCGTCGATGTGGCCCTGCGCGGCCTTCTTCGCCACGGCGGCATCGGCCTTGCGCCGGCGCCGGCAGTCCTGGTCGCCGTTGTCGTAGCCGATGGCTTTGCGGACCCGGATGCCGGCGGCCCAGGCCTCGACAGCGGGCGCCCATCGCTGGAGGTAACGGTTTTGCGGTTCCACTTTGAAGACCAAGCTGCACGAGTGTTTGCCGAAGGCGAGCGACGGCAGCGTCTGGTTGGCAAGGCACTTGCCTTCCAGGGTCTTGTATTTCGCGCGCTTGGGTTGGTAGCGAACCACGGTGACCGGAGGGAATCCGACCGACGCCAGCCAGGCGTCGATGGTGCGCAGGTAAGCGTAGGTCTCGGGTTTTTCGCCGCCGGTGTCAGCGAACAGGATCAGGTCCGGCCGGATGCCGCGCCGGTGCATGGCCACCAGCATGGCGGTGCTGTCGACGCCGGCGCCGTAGGACACGACCAGCGGCGCGCAGCGCGGCGGTTCGGTCAAGGGCAGCAGGCACTGCGCGGCGTCCGCGGCGCCGCGCCGCCGGCACGGGAGAACGGAGCGCATGACGGTCGCGCACCGTTATTCGGCGACCGGCACGCGCGCGTCCAGCTGCTCCGCCCTGGCGGGTGGATCCTTGCGTTTCTCGTCCGTGAGGAACACGAAGCAGGAATCGTGGCGCGGTCGTTGTCCGCGCTGCTCCGCGGTCAGGAAGGCGCCGAGCACGTACCTGACCCGGTGCGCGCCGTGGGTTCCGCCAGCGGCGATAGCCTTGTATCCTCGGTAGTCGCTCGGCACCGCCTGATACTCGGCTTTTGTGAGGCGCACGAAGTCGGCGCGCTCGTAGTTGGCGAGCGGCGCGGTGGTCGTCGCGGCAGCGGCGGCCGCCTTGGTCTCCGCTGTCGGCGGCTGGTAATCCGTGATCTCGTCGACGGGGCGCACAGCGACGCCGCGCGCATCGGTGGTCACGCTGAGCGCCTTGCCGTCGCGCCTGGTGACACGCAGGATGGTGAGCCATTGACCGCGCACCAGGACGCGCCCGCCTGGCTGCAGGTCCACCGTGTCCGCGATCTGGCCGCCCTGCTCGGCGAGCATCGCCCGCTCGTACGTGAGGCGGTTGGCGAAGTGGTCGATCCAGCGCTGCGTCCAGGCGGCGGCGTCCTGGTATTGCTTCTTCGCCGCGTCGACGATTTCGGCAAGGGTGCGCGGCACGTACAGCGACGGGTGGCCGTTCGTGAGCGCGTCGTAGACGCTGGGACCGGAATGGAGGTCCTCGCTGTCGCCGTCCTTGCGCGGCAGGTGCAAACTGCAGCGACTGGCAAGGGTGACCGCATGCTGTTCGGTCAGCCCGTCCGCACTCCACCATTCCAGCCAGTACAGGGCCTCGTCGCGCGCGCGCTCCTGTTTGCGTTTGTCGGCATCGAGCGACTTGATCCGGCAGGCGCGCACGTCCGGGCGCTCCTTGTGTTTCGCGTGACGTAAGGCGGCGGCGGCGCGCTTGCCCCAATATTCGGCGCTCGCCCACATGCTCACCGCTTTGCGCATCCCGTTCTCGATGCGTTCGGCGTCCTTGCGAGCGCGGCGCTCGCTGTGGTGGCCCACGAGGATGGGCTGGCCGAAGGGGATGCGGTCGGCGATCGCCGCAGCGCCGCGCCGGGCGGCATCGGCCTCCTCCGCATGGTTGTCGCTGCGCTCGCTGAAGCGCTCCGCGCGCTCCTCGGCGCGGTCGACCAGGCTGGTGTCTTCGTCGCCGACGTCGCCGCACAGCTCGAGCAGCAGGTCCTCGCGCGCTGGCGTCCACGCCGGCGCAACGAACAACCGCTGTTTCGGCGCCCACTGAAAACCCGCTTCCTTCACCCGGGCGTAGGTAGCCGGATCGAGTTTCGAAGCAGGATACAGGCGCAGTTTGTTGTCCTCGGGCGAATAGGTGGCGGTATGCTGGGTCATGATGTCGGCTCCTGGCGGCGATGGTTGGCGGCACCCGGTTCGTTGGCGTCTGCTCACGCCAGCGGGGCGGTTGGAGCGGCATCGAAGCATCGCCCCAACAAGCACAGTATATATTATTAACTATTTACAGTCAATAGTCATAGTTGCCGACTTCGCGCAGCCGCGTGCAGCTGTACCGTCCCCAGGGGTACGGGGCGCTTCGCCGGAGGATGCCTTGACTTCGTCCAGGACCGCGCGCGCCGCGTGCAGGTCGACGACCGCTTCGTCCGTGTAACTCCGTCCAATGCCGACCTTGCCGACGTCCCGCCGGAACCGTTCGACGTTGCGCGCCCATTTTTCCTTGGTCGTGGCCTGGCCTTCGTTCGCGCACTTGTGCTCGATGAAGTTCAAACACTGCGCGAGGGCGGTGGCCAGCCGGGCGTGCGTATTGCAGGCTAGCACAACCGCTGCGGCGTCTTCTGCGTTGCCGACTTCGGCAACGAACAGACCGTTCTCGTCGAGCAGACGGCAGGGATTCTTCGGATCGGTGGTCAGGTGCATGGTGTCCTCCTTATGGTGGTGCGCCCGCTTTTCCCGGGCGCGGTTAAGTCAGGCGTCGAAGCCATAGCGCCGCAGGGCTGCGCGCGCTTGCGCCTCGTCGTCCTCGATGACATACGCGTAGTCGCCGTTGTCCCAATACAGGGTCACGCGCGCGCAGTCGCTGAACACGGTCAGTTCCGCACGGTTGGCGGTGGTCCAGATCAAGCCTGCGCGGGATGCGTACATCGTTCCGTCCTTTCGTGGTCGCCGCGTAGCGGCGGGTTGGAAAAGCGCGCCGCAGGCGCGGCGCTCCTGGCTGCACAACCTCAGAATGGGCAATCGTCCTCGACAGGCTGGAAATAGATCGACCGGCGCGTCACCGGCTGACCAGTCTGCAGGTCGAGCACGAACGGCGCGACGTCGTCCGCGAAGCCCTCGCAGCGATACCCGGCAGCAGCGATCTTCTCGGGCAAGCCGAGCGTTTCGTACACGTTTTCATTCAGGCGGCGGGTACGGGTGCCGCAGACCGCGTCCCGGCCGTCGAAGATCGGGGAGCTGTAGAAAATTGCGTATGGCATGGTTCCTCCTGCGTGGGTTCAAGCGGGCACCGGGATCTAGATTCGGAGCCTGGGCGTAGGGGTTTCTTTCGTTCCGATTCGGCCTGGGCATCCTGTCCGGTGACACCGTCGATCTGAGTTCTTTCGCCTTGAGACCGAATCCAGGGCGGGGCAAAGCCGGCGGCGCAAGGGACACCGCGAGGCCGCAGCGCAGCGAGCCATGCGAGCGAGAACGGGCGAGCGGTGAGCGCAGTGGGCCCTTGCGCCGCCGGCGAACCGCCCTAGCCTTTCGGTCGTGCGAAAGGACTCGGGTCGACGCGCCGGCGCGCCAGAGCGATCGGAACGAAAGCCCGCGCGGGGAGCGCCCGACCGCCGCCCGGGCGGCGGCTGACTGCCTTGCCCGCCACGCGCGCGAGCGGTTCGATCGGCGGGCAAGGCGCGAGCGCAGCGAGTAGCGCGCCTGGTGCGCGCCTGCATGCGTCGCTGCCAAATGTGCACGGCCCGGCTAACGCCGCTTTCGCGCGCGAAACCACCGCTGCGCTTGGCGGCCGCCTTGGTGGGTTCTTGTGTAGGCCGGTCGACCTGGTTGGCTCGGCAAGCGCAGCGCGCAGCGCCGCCAGGCGCGGAGGCGTCAGGGATGGAGCCCGCAGGGGCGAGACCGCACCGCGGGCTCGATGCGCAGCACGACAGCCCGGCCCGTAGGGAGACGCGCTGTACTGGACGTGCGCCGAACCCCGCAGTAGCATCTACTCTTTGCCCGGCATCGCCATGACCGACATCGAAAACGACCCATCCAGCATTCGCCCACGTGGCCGCCTGGCCCCAAGCCACTTCCAATGGGGCTTTCACCTCAGCGGCAACGAAGGCTGGCTCGAGAGCTTCACCAACCATTTCACCTCCGTCGACGTCCAGATCCTGCCCGAGTACGAGGACGACAGGCCGACCGTCTACGATTTCACCTCGCCGCACCTGAACGGGCTCACCGGCGCGCAAGCCGCGATGCGTGCCCGCGAGCTGCTCATCCTGTTCAACGGCGTGATGCGCGTGCGCTTCGGCGCCGACTTCTACGACTTCACGCTTGGCGAAGGCCGGGATCTGTGGACCAGGGAACCTGCGCAAGAGGATTTTTACCGCACGGTGCCGGTTCCCATGTTCCCGGACGATGTCGAGGATCTGCGCTACTTCAGGTCGCAGCGACCGCTCGATCCGGTCAGCATCCAGCTATTCCTGGCGCGTTCGGATCGGTATTTGCGGATGATCTACCGTACGCTGGGTCGCGAAGGCGTGTCGTTCTCGTCGCTGTCGAAGGTGTTGGACACCATTACCGCCGACTTCCACGAGAAGGGCAAAAAGGGAACGCGGGCGGAAGTAGCGGCGCTCGGCGGCAAGACCGAAGGCGACCTGCAGAACTTCAACTACACCGCAAACAACTTCGACGTCGCTGGCGAGGACGCGCGGCACGGACTGAAAGCCGACTTCAAGCCAGCGAACAAATTGAAGGCCCTCTCGCTCGAGCAGGCGGGGGAGGTCATGTTTCCGATCATGCAGGGATTCGTGACCCAGCGGGTTGGCGAGACGTTCCACCGGAAGTGGAACGCGGTGCTGATTGACCGCGCCGACCAGGCGCGTCCGGCAGAAGAGGCGCCGGAGCCAGGCAGGTGGCGTGGCCGGGGATAGTTGCCGAAGCCGTGGCCGCCGTTGAGCTACTCCTACTTTCGCGCGGTAGCGCGAAAGTCTGACTTCGCAAAGGCGCAGCCTCTGGACGGCGCCAAGCGGCAGCGCGGACGGTCGCGCGGCGACCGGGAGGGCAAGCGCAGCGCGCAGCGCCGCCAGGCGCGGAGGCGGCCGGGCCGACCGGCCAGGTCGGACTGGCCGCCGCGGCGCCGCCGCGCGGGCGCCACGTCGCCGGCACACTGACCCGCGCAGCCGCACGTTATGAATCGGCGGCGCCGTCGTCGCATCCTGGGAATGCCCCGACTTCCGCCAGCTCGGCCACGGACTCCCGCCCGTCCTGCCACCAGCCGAGCAAATCCGGCTCGCCACGGAACAACAGAGGCGGTGTGAAGACGCCTACGTGCCCATCATGGCACCCCTGGAGGCGCGCAAGCTCGAAAGCTCTGATGAACCCGGCGACTACCACATCGCCCGCATCGTCGCCCGCAATGACGGCGGCGATTCGCGCATGAGCAAGCGTGATCCTTGTATCCAGTCCGCGCATAATTTCCTCGCAAGTCAAAGATTTCGTCTTGAAAGGCGGCCGTAGAAGCCGCCCGCTCTACTTTTTCGACTGTCCGACCAGATAGCCGACCAGACCGGAGGTGATGCCTGTCACGATGCTACAGGCCCATTTTTTGTCGTCTGGCGTTCCGAACAGGGCGACCACGATGCAGGCGATGAATACCGCGCCAGTGATGAGCAAGGCGAACACGAAAAGAATCAGCGTCATCGTGCGCTTGAGCTTCGCATCGGCCGAGTCGCGCGCACGGCGTGCCTCGGCGTCTTCGTCGGTCTCGTTCTTGATCTTCAATTCCAGCTGATCGCCTTCCCGGCTGATGAGCTGGTCAAGGTTGAGCGTCCGTATATCGCCTTGCTTGTCCATCACAATCCCTCGATCGCAGTTTTAATGCAGTTGTTCGTGTCGAGGATTGCGACGCGGCAATCCTGCCCGCGTGCATCAATCGCAACCTCGTACAGCGCGAGCGCTTTGGCGAGTACCTCGCCCGTATTGCCGCCGTTGTTGGCGGCAATACGGTTGAGCCTGTCGTGAAGCGAACCCGACACCGTCAGTGTGTAAATCACGCTCCGGTCTCCCCCTTGGCTGTTCATCAGTCCCCCGGATTAGTGAATGACGTGCAGGCCGTGCGCGCCGCTCACGGCGGCGGCGAGCTTGGCGCAGTCGCAGTTCTCCGCCTGCGAATAGAAGTCAATGACCAAATCTTGCAGCTTGCCCACGGCCCGTTCGCGCTGGGGCATGGCACCGGCGCGCAGAACCACATCGCCGAACCAGCTGCCGAACGGTTTGGCGACGTCGTAGAGCAGGCCGCCCGCAACATCGGTGCCGACGCACAGAATGGCGGCGGTCATCATGTCCGCCAGCGGCGCGCTGTAGGACACGAGTTCGCACATCAGTTCCGTGTGGCTGCTGTCGCACTTCGCCAGCACGGTATCCATATCGTGGTCATACATTCCAGAAACGAACAGGGCCGAAAACAACTCGGTCGCGGTGACGGCTTGCGGAGCAGAAGTGTTCATGGCTATCCTTTCGGGCTTGGGTCATCAATCACTACAGACTCCATTCTACAGGGTTATCTATTTACCGTCAATAGTTTAGCTGTTGTGTTTTCGCCCTTGCGCAAAGCGCCCGGATACCGGAACCTGGAGCCTCGGGCCGGGTGTCGGGGCCGGAACAGGCCCTGACGGTGTTGCCTGCTCGTTCGATCAGCCAAGGACCAGCGGAGCACAGGCCCGCCCCGGAGTGACACCGTGTACCTATCGCCTCGGAGGCACGGTCGCACGGCGGCGGGCGCCGTCATGGACGCCCCGGAGGCCGCATGCGGAGCGCAGCCGAAGGCGAGCACCGAACGGGCGAGGAGCGCCTTGACGGCATAGCCCGCCGCCGTGCGATCCTGCCGGAGAGATGGGCGATAGGTACGCGGTGGAACGGTGCATGGTGCGCAGCGGCGCCGAAGTCGGGGTTGCCTCTTCCAGCCTCACTTTCGCGTGCGAAAGTGCTGACTTCACCCAGCGCAGCTCTGGACAGCCAAGCGGCGCCGCCGCGCGGACGGCCGACCTGGTCGGCCGGGAGGGCAAGCGCAGCGCGCAGCGCCGCCAGGCGCGGAGGCGTCAGGGATGGACGCCCGCAGGGGCGAGACCGCACCGCGGGCTCGATGCGCAGCACGACAGCCCGGCCCGAGGGCAGCGCCCGAGGGAGACGCCCGAGCCAACCACCGGCCGGGCGCCGCGCTCGCCTACACGTCAGGACACATCATCGACCAGGTGCGAATGCACCTGCGCCATGCGCATCAGCCGCTTCTTCGCAATCTCGAAGTTACCCTTGTCCAGCTCGAACCCGGTGCACTGGCGGCCGCACATCATCCCGGCCGCCAGGGTGGAGCCCGAACCCATGAACGGATCGAGCACACGAGCCCCAGGCTTCGAGAAAGCCTGAACCAACGGCAGCAAGATCGACAGCGGCTTCTGCGTCGGATGCAGCTTGTTCCCGGTATGGGCGCCCCAGTCGATCACATCGCCAATGACGTTGGCCGGCTCCGGCTGGCCCTTCACGAGCAGATAAGCGGACTCGTGCTGATAGCGCACCAGGCGCACCGATGAGCTGTACCGCTTCGGGAAAGTGAAGTGCCCGGCGATACGAAACCCGGCCGCTTTCCAGGCAGCGAAAAAGCGGTCGGTCTGATTCCACCCGTAAAAGCTCACGCAGAAGGCGTCCCGGGCCAGCACACGGAAAATTTCGCGGAAAGCGGGTTCGAGCCACTTGTCGTTATCATCGTTCAGCACCGAACGCCCGCCCCGGTCGCGGTAGCCGACGATATAGGGCGGGTCCGTGACCGCCAGGTCAAACGAGTGGTCGGGATACTGGGGCAGCAACAGGGTGCAGTCGCCCTGGTGAATGTCGAAGTCGTAGCACCGTTCGCCGGCGTCGTTGGAGGCGGGCGCGCGAGCGCCCGCCTCTGGGGTCGGGGTTGCCGGAGCGGGCGCAGGGCGCGGTGCAGCCGGGCCCTGGGGCAGCGCGAGGATTGGGGTGACTGTCGAGTGATAACCGAACAAGTTCATGATTGGCTCCTTGGAATGATGGTTGATAGTCGCGTCCGCGCGGGGTCTGCTCACCCCGCGGGGCGGTACGGGAGAACCGCACAACTACATTCTACCAAAACAAACTATTGACTGGAAAGAGTATATTTCGATTTGACGGCGGCGCCGTCTTACCGGAATCTGGAGCCCTCGGGTCGGGGGCGGGGCAGGAACAGGCCCCGCGAAGTTGGGGTTGCTGTTGGGTCGAGCAGACGCGCAGGAGCGGCGCGCAGGCAGGGGCTGAACCGTCACCGTGTACCCGTCGCCTCGAGGCCGGGGTGGCGGAGCGGCGCGCGCGGTCATGGACGCGATCGCAGGCCGCATGCGGAGCGCAGCCGCAGGCGAGCACCGAACGGGCGAGGAGCGCCTTGACCGCATAGCGCGCGGCGCAGCCATTCTGGCTGAAGATGGCATGGGTACAAAAGGTAAGGTGACCTGGCGCAGAGCGTGATCGGAGTGGGCTGTTGCGTACCCTACCCTCGCCTCCGCCCAGGCGGAGGCGCTGACTTCGACCAAGCGCAGCCTCACGCATGGACAACCGCACTGCCGCTGCAGCCGCGCCGGCACCGACCCGGTCGACGCGGCCGGAGTGGGCTGTTGGTACCCCTTCCCGCCTCCGCCCGGGCGGAGGCGCTGACTTCGCCAAGGCGCAGCCTCACGCATGGACAACCGCACCACCGCTGGAGTCGCGCCGGCACCGACCTGCTCGACGCGACCGGAGTGGGCTGTTGCGTACCCCTTCCCCGCCTCCGCCCAGGCGGAGGCGCTGACTTCGCCCAGGCGCAGCCTCACGCATGGACAACCGCATCGCCGCTGCAGCCGCGTCGGCAACGACCTGGTCGACGCGACCGGAGTGGGCTGTTGCGTACCCCTTCCCTGCCTCCGCCCAGGCGGAGGCGCTGACTTCGCCCAGGCGCAGCCTCATGAACAGGGGCCGCGCCCAAAAGCCTGACGACGCACCAGTAAAAAAAAACCGCCCGAAGGCGGCTCTTCCACATCCAACCGGCACCGTTACACGCCGACAACCTCGGCAATGACACGCTGCTGGGCATCCAGGATGCCGATGTGCTGGTTTTTCTGCTTCGCGTCCGAGGCGACGTCATACAAGGTAAGCGCCTTCAGCAGCACGGTGTCCAGCGACGTACCGTTGACCTGAGCCAGCGTACTGAGCTTCTCGTTCAGCGCCTGTGAAACTTCCAGCCTCATGCTCACCGAGTTTTCCATCTGTGCAACCTCCCAAAAAG
Source organism: Massilia sp. H6 (assembly GCF_024802625.1). Classification (NCBI taxonomy): domain Bacteria; kingdom Pseudomonadati; phylum Pseudomonadota; class Betaproteobacteria; order Burkholderiales; family Oxalobacteraceae; genus Massilia; species Massilia sp. H6. Next base: position 158,887 of record NZ_CP103372.1, on the reverse strand, counting down.
CCATCCTGTCAAAACATTTTACGCCAATTTCGGTAGCTGTCGACGCTCCCGAAGGCCCAACAGGCGCAATAACTCGACATGGAAACGCTCGACCGCGACGGCACTCGGCCACGGTTCCCACGGCGTGCACTGGTACCGCTGGACGAGCGGATCGACCTTTAGCACGGGCTCGGTTATTCCGAGCACATGGGAAATCTCGTGTTCGGTCCAACCCGCGCAGTACAGGGCTTCCGACGCGGCGCACGCCACGTCGGCGCGCTTGTGCTCGACTCGTTCCTCATCGGTCCACTCGGGGAGGTCGTAGCGGACGGCGACGGCGTTGCTCAACCGGTCGCTCACTTCGCGCAGAGGGTCGCCCAGCAGCGGCTTCAGCTTACTGATACAGTCGAAACCCAGCAGCGCTTCCTCCGCATCGTGGAGCAGCTCGCGCAGCTCCTGGTCGACCGTCAGCGGCTTCGCTGCCCACACGCGGCGCAGCTCAAGCACGGCGAGGGAATGCTGCGCGACGGACAGCGGGATCGGGTGTATCGATTCGCCGCCCCAGCGATACACACGCGCAAGGCGCACGCAGAGATCGTGATCGGTCCAGGCGTACGGGTCGGGGTTGGCCAGATCGATCCGCTGTCCGGACGGCAGGCGCATCCAGGCGCTGGCCGGTTGTTCGATGGTCTTCATGGGTCGGAATCCTCGCTGAGAGGCGGGCCGATGGTCCGGCCCGCCAAGCGTTACATTACTCGGTCATGGCTGGCTCAGCCACCAAGACTTCGCTGGTCGTTGCCTCGGGTGCCGCCGCCTCAGTGGCCGGTGCCTCGGCCACGCCGCTGTCGGTCGCTGCCGCGTCGGTCGCCGCTAGTGCGGTCACCGGTGCGTCGGTGGCGACCGCCGTGGCGGGAGTCTCGGCCGTCCCGGTGTCGATGGTTGCCGCGTCGGTCACTGCCGCGTCGGTCGCCGGTGCCTCGGTCGCCGATGCGTCGGTGGCCGGTACGTCCGTCGCCACAGCCTTCGCCGCTGGTGCGCGCAGCATCGCCGGAAGCCAGCGGGTTTGTGCGATTTTCTGCTCTGCATATTTAACGGCTTCCCCTTTCTTCATCTTGACAATCGGCATGCCACTGCCGGGGCCGCACGCCTCTTCCACCGCCGCGATGATGGTTTCCTTCGACACGGCTCCGAAGTAGGACGCCTCGGTCGCGGTCCAGTAATCGGCCACGTCCAGCTCAAGGGCTGTGGCCAGTTCGCCGCCCGGCTGCTTGCCCGCCACGCCCGTGGTGACGTCGAGTGTCAGGGCGACACACAGGGCAAGCAAGTCGAGCAGGTCCGCAGAAGGCAGCTGCAGGAGCCAAGCGAACTCGTCCTTGGTCTGGGCGGGGATGCGTTCGCGCCATGCGTCGATCCGCGCCTGGACTTCGTCGCTTGCCCGCGTACCCTTCAGGTCCGGGGCCTTGTCGTGCAGGCTCTGGAACGAGCCGGTAGCGGAAATCTTCACAGGCTCATCGTCGCGCGAACGGTAGCGCCGGGTCACCAAATCCAGCATCCGGTGGACCGTGGCGGCCAATGCGACCTGCGGGTTCGCCACCGTCAACGCTTGCATGGCTGCGGTGCGGCGCGCCGACAGCTGGAACGCGAGCCGTTCGGAAATTTCGGAGCGTTCCTTTTTCGGCTGGGTGAAGCCGAGGCCGGTACCCGTGGCCGAAGGCTGGACGGAGGTGCCGCTGGCGGTTGGCGTGCCCGGTGCAGCGCTGCCGGACGGCTGGTTCGGTGCTTCGGCAGGCTTTTCCTCGCGCCGGATCAGGCCACGCACGATATCCATACCGCCGCGCCCGTCCAAGGCGACGATCACGCCACCGGTCGCGCGAACTTCGTCCGAGTAAAACTGCAGCGCCTGCGTGATCGCATGCGCGCAGCCGTTCAGCTGGCTGATCTGCTGCTCGACCTCTTCGATCTGCGTGCTGAGAGCTTCCTCCGCAGACTCGCCGCTGGCTTCGCCCGTGGCCTGCGCACCGGGATCACGCGCCTCCCCTTCATCGCCCTCCTCGCCCTCGCCAGCTTCCAGTCGCTCGAGCGCGTCGTACAGGCTGTCGCGCTTCTCCTTGAGGTGGCCGACCTCGGCGGCGATCCGCGCCAGTTCGTCCTGTTCTGCCTCGGTCGCCTCCCGGCGCTCCGGCTTGGCTTGGTCGAACTGGCTGCGCAGGCGGTGGTCGAAGGATTCGCAGAAATCGGACCATGACCAGCCTTCCGCCGCGACGATATCGGCGGCAGCCGTGCGGAGCTTGTCGACGGCCAGCTGGTGGAGCAACGCGAGGTCTTCGAGGAAGCCGTCATTTGCGTCCTGCGAGAACAGGTCGCCGGTCACCACGCCCCCGGCCTGCTTGTATGCGTCGAGGCCGACGAAGACGACCAGCGGATGGTTGGTACCCAGCGAATCCTGCGCGAGCTGGTTGCGGATGATGTGCGCGGTGCGATTCCACTGCGGCAACGCATTCCAGACCTGCAGCTGACGTTCCTGATCCGCCGACCGGCAGAAGGCGCGCACCTCTTCGGGGCCCATCTTGCCGTTGCGGTAAAGATCGAGCAGCTCGGGGTGCAAGCCGCCCAGGCGCATCCGTTGCTGGACCGTGCGCACGCTGACGCCGAAGTGCGCCGCGACAGTTTCCGGCGACTTGCCCTCGTCGGCCAGCGCTTTGAAGGCCACGAACTCGTCCGCTTCATGCGGAGGCGTGCGGTTGGCGTTCTCTGCCAGACTAATGGCGATCGCGTCGTCCTCGGAGCGCAGGTCACACTTGACCGGATAGTCCTCCGGCAGGAGGCCGCGCTGGACGAGAAGCTCGATGGAGAAGAAGCGTCCGGCACCGGCAATGACACCGAACTCGGTGTTGCCGTCCTGTCCCTGCTCATTGATCACCTGCAGGCGGTTCAGGACGCCGTAAGCCAAGATCGAGGCGGCGCGGCACTCGATATCCGGCGCGCTGTGGGGCTTGATGCGGGTGTTCTTGCGGCTGATGTGCAGCTTGTTGAACGGGATGTCGACTTCGGTGCTTGGGCTGGCGACGGCGACCGGGACAACGGGCTGATCTGCGAGATTCATGCTGAGCTCCTTGGTGATGTGGTTGTGGTACTGCGAAAACACCGCAGGCGCGTCTGCTCACGCGCGCGCGGCGAAACGAGTCGGCCGCGTCGTATGCGGCACGGCATCGTATTGGGCCATGGCTGCTTCGTAGTCCTGCAGCCAGGAATCGTGTTCTCCTTCCAGAGGGGCCTCCGTCGAGCGCGACACGGGAGCGCCGATGTAGCGAACGCAACCCGGTTCCGGCTCAAAGCAAAAGCCGCCGCGCTTCTGGACGCTGTCATACCAGCTGCGCACCCGACCGCGCACCGAAACCTCTTTTCCTTTGGCGAGGTACTTCAGATCGCTTTCGGCCTGCTTGCCGTAGGTGGTGATGGGAATGAAATCGGTCGAGGTTTGGACGCTGTCGCCATGGCGCGACTGATGTTCGACGGCGACCACGTAGAAGGCAGTGGTTACGCCGTTGCCGGTGCGCCCGCGCTTCGGGTCGCGAGCCAGATTGCCATGGATGCGAAACTCGTTGCAGAAACTCATGTCACCCTCCATCAGTTCATGTAACGATTATATCGCAGTTAGCTATTTACCGTCAATAGTAAAGGTGTTGTATATTCGCTCTTGCGCAAAGCGCCCGGATACCGGAACCTGGAGTCCTCGGGCCGGGTGTCGGGGCCGGAACAGGCCCTGACGGTGTTGCCTGCTCGCTTGATCAGCCAGGAACCAGCGGAGCACAGGCCCGCCCCGGAGTGACACCGTGTACCTATCGCCTCGGAGGCACGGTCGCATGGCGGCGGGCGCCGTCATGGACGCCCCGGAGGCCGCATGCGGAGCGCAGCCGAAGGCGAGCACCGAACGGGCGAGGAGCGCCTTGACGGCATCGCCCGCCGCCGTGCGATCCTGCCGGAGAGATGGGCGATAGGTGCGCGGTGGAACGGCACTGGTGCGAAAGCGGCACCGGAGTCGGGGGTTTTATCTCCCACCCTTCACTTTCGCGTGCGAAAGTGCTGACTTCACCCAGCGCAGCTCTGGACAGCCAAGCGGCGCCGCCGCGCGGACGGCCGACCTGGTCGGCCGGGAGGGCAAGCGCAGCGCGCAGCGCCGCCAGGCGCGGAGGCGTCAGGGATGGAAGCCCGCAGGGGCGAGACCGCGCCGCGGGCTCGATGCACAGCACGACAGCCCGGCCCGCAGGGGGACGCCCGACGGGTTTAGCTCGGCACGTGCAATAGCGGCAAAGCGGGAGGTATGGGTGACACGTCGCGCCATCCGGACAGGTATTGGCGGGCCGAAAAAAAGCCCTGCCAACTTCGGCAGGGCTCGGCGCTGAGGGCGCGATCAGAATACGATCGGGATGACGATGTCGGGATGAGCGACCGGATCGAACGGCCCGCCTGCCGACCAGGCGCGCGCGACCCCGCCGAACACGTTCACCTGGTACTCGCCGGCGGCCAGGAAGGCGCGGTCGACCTTCGCGAACTCGAGCCGAGCCTCCGCCCAGGTGACGAACTTCTGGTTGAGGATGTTGCCGGCAGCGTCTGCGGGGTGCAGCGAGAAGACGCCGCGGAACTGCCACGTATCGCCTTTGCCTTCGCGCAGGGCACGCAGCGGCGGCGCGGAGGGCGGCTGGGCCGCGCTGGGCAGCTCGCGGTAGAAGTAGTCGCTGTCGTCCCAGCGGTCGGTGTCGATGCGGATGTGCTTTGACTCGAGGGCAGAGAAGGCAGCGGCGAACGCGGGCGAACCTTGGAGGCCTTGCTTCAGGCGCGGCAGGACCAGGTCGCGGACAAAGTCTTCTTCGTCCCGGAACACCCGGCCGGGGGCGAGCTGCTCGAACGCCTGCAGGAACAGCGGGGCCAGCTGAAGCGCTTGCTGGTACGGGATCTTGAGCAAGTCGGCGATACGCCTAGTGCCGAGCTGGGCGTCCAGGATGACATACGACGCGGCACTGCCGCCCGGCTGCAGGTCCATCAGGTCCTCGCCATGGAGCGATGACAGCAGCTCCTGCCGTGTGTAGTAGGTGAGGAAGGCGCCGAAGATCTCGGCGGGCGCATCGCGCGAGATGGCGAAGCCTTGCTGCTTGATGGTGCCGTGAATGTCGAAGGCGCGGTCGCGCCAATATTTTTGCATGACGAACTCCTGGGTAAATGGGATCCCAAAGAATGGGGGGCTGAATATCCGCACGAGAAGCTCGATGCTGGAATTCAAAATAAACTGCCAAATCCACGTTTTACCCGACAGCCCGTCGTCAGCCACGTTAGGCTTTGCCCATATTCCGAGTGGAACATGGGTCGCTGATCCGAGGATACCCGGCCCGCGCGAGCTTGTCCAGAAACCCCGCCAAAATTTCGCGCGCGAAAGTTGGGCCGCCGTTTCGGCCGAGGAGACAGGTTCGTGCGCGCGAACGGCCTGACGCCGGGACGAAGCGTTTCGCCGAGCAAGCTTTTCTCTCCTGACCGCTTGCGGGATCGACCTCCAGCTCGAGCGGGATCGTGCGTTCCCGGAGCGTGGCGTCGATGCGCACACGGTGTGGTGGTGGGTGAGCTGCAGCACGCACCACAGCCTGCCGTTATGCGGTGCAGCGTTGGCGTTCCGGACGCGGCCCGCGTAGCCAACCCTTGCCTGTTTACACGCCCGGCGCTTCTTGTCCATCCGCTCCGAGTGGGACCTCGGCGACCAGCTCGACCGGCTCTTCGAACAACACCAGGTCTCTCCAGCTCCTGGCATCGTCGTCGGACTCGAGCGTATGGGCGTATCGCTCAGCGTCGGCTACCCACAAACGGGCGTCGCCGGGGAATTTGAAGGGAACGCCGGGTGGCACCTCGCCAAAGACAGTATTCACGTTGTTCTCCAAAGTGGTGCCGATCGAGAGCCGGGACACCTGGTTCAAAACGCTGCGTGGATTCAGGATCGGCCGACCGCAGGGTGGGTATAACGGCCAGGGCTGCCTGGGCTATCCCGATTAGTTTTTTGAAATGCTGATCGCAATGAGAGCAACCAGAGCGATCGTGTTCGAGACGACGTGCGGCAACGCGACGTACATGAAGCCTGTTGGCGAGAAGCGCGAAAACAGACCCTGCAGGCCCAGCTTCATTCCCGTCCAAAACCCCGGGCTGGCCGCCTCGATGGCGGTCACCGCAAGCACCCAAGGAATCGTGTTCTCGTCCCGATACCGCTCATAGATCCATGCCAGCATCAGCCCCACCGCGAACGTGCCCGCTACCTTGGCTGCGCCTTCGCGCGCATGCCACAGGCCAAACAGGAGAGCCGATGCCAGGATGGCCAGCGGCCGAGGCACGCCCTTGTTGCGCATCACCTCGAGCGGAAGCGCCTGCAGCGCGATCGTCTCGACGACTGGGCAAATAACCGCCGCAAATAGCACGAACAACACGACCCCAAACGCCTGCAGGTCGGAGCTTGTAGCCGACTCGTGATTGAGGCCATTCTGGGTAGCTGTGAAGATTACGACCATATTGATCAGCTTCTGTAACAGGCCGAAGACGATGACGCGAAAGGCTACGCGGCCGATGCCTGGTGCGCGCACACTGGGGTCAAGAACCTTGGCTACGCCGGGAACAGCCGGCGCAGGATGGCGTTTAGCTTGGGACATGATAGGGAGTGGATTGTTAGAGTGGTTGCTGAGTTTGCCAGATCATGCACAGTGATTTTTGGGGCGGATCATACTTATCGGGCTGTTCGTCCATGCCCGTTCCGGAACTACACGATGACGGAAACGTGTCCTGCAGCCTTGACCATGCGGCGTCAGAGAAACCTGCAGGAGAGCGGCGGCGCCCGTCGACCTGGTGGCGCGCAGGCGCCGCCGGCTACGAAGCCACGTAAAAGCGCCGGGATGGAGCCTTCGCGCGGCCTCGCCACCTCACCGATCCCTAGAAAGGCAGCGGCTTTTCCGCCGGCATAGTCAGCGCAAGGGCCACGTTGCGCACCCAGATCGGCGCCGCGCTGAGCACAAAGGTCTCGCCGGATGCCGCCAGAAGCAAGGTGGTCCCGCAGACGTCGGCGATCGCTTCCGCGGCATCTGGCGGTACCAGGTTGCCGATATGCTCGCGCCAGAGGCTGTCGCACATCCCGTCCAGCAGCAGGTATTCCTCAGGCTCGATCAGGCTCTGCAGGGCGGCCAGCTCAAGCGTCGTAAAGGGCCTGTGCCAGGTACCGTCGAGGGCCTGGATGATGGCGACCATTTTCTGATCGAGAGCGGGAAGCGCCTCGATGCGCGGGTCAGCTACGCTCCAGCTGCCGTTGTCGTGGCCGGCAGCAGCGCTGACGGCGCCGCAGTGCGAGCTCCAGGGCACGATCCCGTAGTGGCCACAGGTCAGGTACGCGTCGCCCCGCTTTCGATCGAGACTGGTACGCGGATCCGCGACGGCGAACGCGCCCTGGCCCGAGGTGCTTCCGCCGATCACGGTGCCGGCCGACTCATCGAAAGGCGTTACCAGGTACTTGCCCGCACCCTGGAAGCTGCTCGACGAGCGCGGATCTGCCACTGCATACGCTCCTGAGTCGTCGCCGCCGATGACGGTGCCAGTGGTTCCGGACCAGCCGCTGACGGCGTACTTGCTGAACAGATCCCGTTGCGGCGGCCGGGGGTCGGCGACGCAGCCGCCGCCGCTGCTGGGACCGTGGCCGCTGGTGACGGTTCCGGCCGTGCCACCCCAGGGAATGATCCGGTAGACGTTCTTGTGTGTCTCGATGCCGTCCGTGCGCGGATCTGCGACCGAATAAGCGCCTTGGCCCGGCGCTTGCTGGCCTGCGATCGTGCCGGTCGCCTCGGTCCACTGGTGCACCCCATATGCCTGGCCGTCGTTCCACTTCTTCGATTGGTCGAAACGCGGATCGGCGACGCATTGCCCGCTACCGTGCGCGCCCGACACGACGCGGGACGCCGCGTGCCACGTACCGATGCGCAGCTCGTTGCTGTGCTTGTCCGGGCCGGCGTGCCGCGGATCCGCAACCGCGAAATTGCCATTGTTGGGCATTCCGCGGCTGGTCACGGTGCCGGCTGTGCCGTTCCAGGGATTCACGCCGAGCACGCCGCGGTGCATTTGTGGCACGATCAGGTAGTCCCTCAAGCGCCCATTCTCGACCGCCAGGCGGTTCAGGCTGCGCCAGTCGGAGCCCGCCTCGACGAAGGCGAGACGGACCCAGGTTTTCCACTGCAGGCGCGGGATCCGGTGCATCGGGCCGGCGGTCTCGTCGCCCAGGAACGGCATCCGGCCGAGGATGTCGCCGACGGCGCGCAGGCTTTTCTTGTCGGGCTCGTAGAGGAACGGGGGCACCTTCTCCGTATGGCGGGCGACCAGCAGGAAGCGCTTACGGGACTGGGCGAGGCCGCCCAGCTCACCGCAATCGTGCGTCGTCTCGGCGACCGCATAGCCGTATCGCTGCAGCACCTGGTTGATCTGGTCCAGCAGGTGGCGCCCGCGCGTGGCCAGGCGCGGTACGTTTTCGAAAACGATGAGGTCGACGGGATCGTCGGCCCAGGCCTCGACCATCAGCCAGATGCACCGTAAGGTCAGTTCGTTCAGCGCCTGGTACTTGGCCGTCTGACTCATCTTCTCGGAAAGCAGCCCGGACGCACCTTTGCACGGCGAGGAGATGAATACGATGTTCGGCCGTTCGTTGCCGGCGGCACGCCGGATGTCGGCCGGCCCCATCTCGCGCCAGGCAGCTGGCGGCTCCTTGCCGTGAAACGCGATGTATTGGCTGCGGGTGAACAGATCCATCACGGTTCCGGGGACGCCCACTAGGCGGTTGAAGTCACGGATTGCGGAAGGGTCGACGTCGACGCCGCCCAGGCAGCGGAAGCGCGCGGCGAGCACGCCGACACGTGGGTTGGCTTTGTTGAACCCTTTCGCTGCGCCGCCGATGCCGCAGCAAAAGTGGAAGTGCTTGATTTCTTTGGTCAGCATGGTCGTCTCCTCGAAATCACTGCGGCAACTGGAGGAGTGAAGCGCTGCGCGACGCGATGCGTTTCGAAGCGTATCCAAGTGGTGAATTGTCCATGGCTAGATCTCCGTGATGATGATGGTTTCGGTTGGCGCGTCGTCGGCGTCTGCTCACGCCGGCGGGCGGTTCGTTGGAAAACAGGGCTGCTCCAACAGAATCTATTATACACCACAACTATTGACGGTCAATAGCGTAAGATCGACCGTGCGAGAATTGATGTCAGTCGACGAGCCTGAACAGCGGCGTGCGGCCGGCGCGTTGGACTTTCGCGCGCGAAAGTTCCCAGTGCAGGCACCGGGCATTTGGCCTGGATCGCCAGACAAACTGAGCGGATGACGTGGATCCGGTCTTTGCGGTAAACGTGCCGGCACGAGTTGGCGGGAGGTTTGGCTGACATGTGGAGCGGTGGCGACACCGGAACCTGGAAGCCTCGGGCCGGGTGTCGGGGCCGGAACAGGCCCTGACGGTGTTGTCTGCTCGGTTGGGCAGCCAGGAACTAGTGGTGCACAGGCCAGCTGCCTAGTGACACCGTGTACCTATCGCCTCGCAGGCACGGTCGCATGCCTCCTGGCGACGTCATGGACGCCCCGCAGGCCGCATGCGGAGCGCAGCCGAAGGCGAGCACCGAACGGGCGAGGAGCGCCTTGACGGCATAGCCAGGAGGTGTGCGATCCTGCCGGAGATGGGCGATAGGTATGCGGTGGAACGGCACATCGTGCTTAGCGATGTCGATTTCGTGTTGCGTGCTGAGAGGTGGTGCGCGGTCGCGGGTCTCGAGCGAGGATTGTATTGCTGTACTGATGACCAGTGTAGTCGCGCTTGTGTTCGGGATTGTGTGCTCTGGAAGTGGAGTATGCGGCTTCTATGGGTAGTAAAAGGATAGAGAAAAGGCTAAAAGGATAGGCCTGTGGATAACATGAAAATTATCCAAAGAAATCATGTGCTTACCGGCACCCTTCCGTCAGCCATACCTTCCGAGATCAGTTGACCGCGCCCTTTTTTCACGACCGAAACGGCTGCTTTTTGTGGAATCTGCCTCACCCGTCAGGCATACCTCCTGTTCACAGTGCTCGTGTCAGCCATACCTACCGATGTTTTGACCCGGTGTCAGTGAAACCTCCCTACTCGACGATGTGGCCCGGGTGCCCGCTGCTTAATGATTAAGCGGCCGTCAGTCATACCTTCCGGCACCTGTCATCCAAACCTACCGCTTTTTCGGGCCACTTGTCACCCATACCTACCGGAGGAATTCCACCCGTCAGCCGAACCTCCCTAGCGTTTTTGGATACTCTTGATGTAGTTTCGTATAGGACGTTGGGGTTGAAAAACTCTGCACCGTCAATAAAAGTTTCCAATTTGGGTATTTCTTTAATATTGATTGAGTTTTCGACGTCTTGATATATGGCAACCAAAACGCACCCGTCACCCAAACCTACCGGCGCGCTGGTTTTTTCTTTCGACCCGTCAGACAAACCTACCGCAGTGCGGCAATTCGTGTCGTGATGGCGTATTCACCCGTCAGCTAAACCTCCTTGATGCTGGCGACGCGTCAGCTAAACCTACCGCGTGGTGGCGACCTGTCAGCCGCACCTCCCGGGACGTCGAGGTCCCAGGGGCGGCGGCCGCGTGGTTGCGGAGGCGGCCGATAGCGAGGCGTCAGTTAGAAATCCGGTCAGGTGACGACGAGCGGGTCTGCAGCGCCGGCCAGCTGGCGTCGTTTGTTCGCGGCCTTTACTTCGCGAACGAAGTCGTGCGAAGGCGTCAGGATGAATTCGACGTCCTCGAGCTTGTTCCTGGCGCCGCGGATTTCGTTGCCCTTAACGGCGTCCATGAGCAGGCCCGAGGTCTTCAGCTCCTCGAGCGACTCGACAACGGCGACCACGGCCTGCCTTGTCTCCTTGTATCCGCTGAGGAGCGCGCTGTCGCGCTGGATCGTCGAGAACATCATTTTGAACGTCTGCCCGATCGCGGCGAAGGTGAACTTCATCACCAGCTGCTTGTGGATCCAGCGCGAGAGCTGGCTGCGGTGTCCCATCAGCTGATGATAGTTGAATTGGCGGTAGGTGACCTGGTCGATGCTGCGCGTGACAAGGTGGTGGAACTGCACGACCCAGCGAGCGTTCGGATCGGCGTCGATGTCCTTGCGGCGAACTGCCTGCATTGCCGGGAAATACGTGCTGCCGGCGATGTGCTCGTCCCTGCCTGCGTCGGCCTTCACGTCGATGTGCGTTTTGTGAAGTATTTCAAGGCTGAGCTGAATCTCCCGGTACGAGCGCGTATGCCCACGCGCGGCAAGTTCCTCGCGCAGCTGGTAGAGCGAGAACGCGATGCCGCTGACGTATCCCTTTTTGTCGAAGAAGCCTTGTTGCTGCTGCTGGTCCGCGGCCATCTTCCGCAGCGCGTCCTCGATCAGCTCTTCGGAGGCGCTGGGGTAGAAGTCGACGGTCTTGCCCTTTTCCGGCCCTTCCTTGACCTCGATACGTGCTGGCGTGATGGTCGCGAGGTAGTCCTGCTTGTTGTGCCGGAAGTTCAGTTTCAGCAGATCCAGGGTACCGTGTTCGTTGCGCAGCCGGTTCTGCAGGTTGCGGGAGATACTGTAGCGGGGAATGCTGTCCCATAGCGCAATGGTATTGGAGAGCTGCTCACGTTGCGCCGGTGTATTCGCCAGGAAGTTCTGGAAGAGGCTGAGCTGTGGGCTCTGGAAGGCGTCTTCGGTAATTGATGACGGTGCCGGTTTGCGCAGGGCGACTTGGCCTCGTTTTCTTGGTGCCGGGCTGGCGGCTTCTTGTTCGGACATCGAGACCTCTGCTTACATGGGATGGGGGGCTGGCCGCAGGGCGGCGTGCGCCTGGCGTAGACGTTCAGCGACGCGGGCGTATCGGGGCGACGACGCCGCTGGGCGGTGGCCCGAGGCATCGACGGTGTAAGCAAGTATCCGTGCTTTGTCCTGCAGGAAGCTGGCGGCCGACTGCAGCGAGGCGAAGATGCGCCGGCTCTCCTCCCCGGAGGAGCTGCGTGCGCTCAGCTGCGTACGGACCTGGCCGAAGGTCGCCTCGAGCACGTAGCCGCCTTCCACGCCGACGACGGCAGGATCCGAGAGCGCGCCTGCTGCAGCCGCCTCGCGGAAGGCTCTTGAGTTGATGAGTGCACTCATGAATGTCATACCTTTAAAAGTTCCGCTTCATTCTATCTAGTAGAGTGAGAAAGTCAACAATAGATCGCGACTGCGCGATGTATTTGAGAAAGACAGTGGTTTGCATCTGGACACGTGAACGAAGGGGGGAGGGGACGACCTGGTGTCCGGGCTGGACGAAGCTGGCCACGTGGACGGAATGACGGGCGGACGGCGGATGTGCCGGCTTGAAGGCCGTCGGTACCTGCGGCCGGTCGTGTCCTTCGTTCGGTAGTGGAGCAGCGACCGACGGCACGGGCCGAACCGGACGCATGGTCGCTGACGAAGTAAATGGTCGCGGAACAGGCCTGTAGCGAACGCATTGGGTAGGGCAGCACGGCGTCGGCGCGGCGTCCGGCTGAGGGAGCCGGACCGCCAAAGTTGTGAGGGGAGGGGGGCGCACCGTAAAGACCCAGCCATGCCAAGTCAGGGTGGATCAAGCCTGGAACAAGCTCCGATAGGCTGAAAGTCGGGCTGAAGCAGGCAAGTCGCTGAATGACTTACGCGCTTAAAGTGGATCTGCTATGATCCTGCCATCCAATGGAGCTTCGGCTTCTTGGTGATGATGGTACCGAAACGCCCGGCCTGCTCGCTGGGCGTTTCACTTTCTGGGATGCTAGTTGAGCAGCTTGCGCGCCTTTGACACGGCGGCCATGACGATTTCGGAGGCTTGCTCGAGTTTGGCTTGATCGCCGGACGCCTTCAGCGCCTTGGCCAGCTCGTCAAGCTGCAGCGCGACCCGCTCGGGCAGTTCCATTTCCATGGAAACCCAGCCGAGCCCCCCTCCCTGGTCCGCGAAGTATGCTTTTTCGATGACTCCTACCGCCAGGCCCACGCGTTGCTTTGTCATGCCTGCGCGCGCAGCCACGTCAGAAGGCGTCTCGCCGTCGACCAGGACCTCTCGTGCGAGCTGGCGGGTACGGTCCTGCAAACGGGTGCCTTCGGCCAGGCGGTCGAAGTCTTCGAGAGTCAGTCGCTTCAGTTTCATGTTTTAGCTCTTGTAGGGTGGGCGCCGCGCGAGCGGCGTGTTCGCTAGAAACGCCAGCCTTTCGGCATCGGCGCGACGGGAGTGCGGGCCGCGGTCCAGTCATCGGAGGCTTTTCCGTCCGTGGCCGGGTGCAGTGCTTCCCACAAAGCCTGCGGTTTCGCGTTCCGCAGATCGGCGATAGTGCGCTGCAGGTAGCGCTGCGCGCGCGTCTCGCCGAGGGCGGCCAGAAGCGGGAGCGCGACCGTCTGGTACAGACTCCACATTGCCCACTCCGTCTGGTTCATGTCGGCACCCAGTTCCAGCAACTCATCCTGGACGTCCTTAATGAGCTCACGGTTGGCGAGGCCGTTCTGGAACAGCGTGACCATTTGCTCGAGTACCAAGGCTTGTTCGTTGCTGATCGCGGGCGCAGCGGCCGTAGCGCCGGACGCAGGCTCCTTCGCACCTGGATTGACCTGTGCGTCGGGCGCCGGTCGAGTGGAATGCGAAGTTGCCGTGGTGGTGACGTCGATGCTGGAAACAGCGGCTGCCGACTTGGTGTCGGGCTGGCGTTCGGACGCGGCGCCGTCCTTCGGCGATGTCTTTTGCCCGGCTCCGGCCTGCGATGTGCCCTTGTTCCGCCCCGCCTGTTGGCCAAGGCTCTGCCGGCGTTCTTCACGCTGCTTGGCTTCATTCAGCCATTCCTTGACCTGCTGTACCTTGCCGCGGGCTTCTTCGCGCGACAGCGGAAGCCCTTCGCGCACGCGCTTTTCGAGACGGGCGAATTCCTGTTTGTCCAGGTCGTAAATCTGATTCAGGCTGCCCGCCACTTCAAGATCGCGGAGAACCCGGTCCTTCAGTAGCTGCTTTAATGGTTCCGCGTAGTTGGAGACCGAGGTACGTTTGCTGACCCAGCCCTCTGAACGGTTCCAGATCTCCATCGTTTTCGGAACACCGTAGTTCGCAACGTCCTCGCTGACCGCGCGCGCTTCATCATGCGGGGTAATGTCGTCGCGTTCGGCGTTCTCCGACACCTGGATCCGGCGGATCTCCCACGGTTCGAGATTACTCCGGATCACGGCGGGGATGTCGTCGATACCGTTGTTCAGCGTCGAGCGCAGGCGTCGTTCGCCGGCGACCAGGCGGTACCGACCGTCCGGTTTCGCCAGCAGCACGACGGGCTGGATGACGCCCTGCGCCTTGACTGACGCATCGAGTTCGGATTGGGCTTGCTCGTCGAACTGGGTTCGTACCTGAGCTTCGACATCGATTAAATTAACCTTGATGCGAGCATCAGGCGTACGTTGGGTCGCGCCCTGGACGACGCCTGTGTACTGTTGCAATCCAAGACTTCTGTTTTTCTTAGTCATTTGTTACCTCTTACAAGCCCATTCGGTTTGAAATGCATGTGCACACCGCGACCATCTCTTTGGCTGCGACGCTGCGGCTCATGGTGCCGGCTTCGGTGCGCCACACGGGACGATCCTTCGCGACATCGATGGCGGCCCGCTCAGGGAGATCGACAGGCAATACACCGTCACCCCAGGTCGCACGCATTTCGTCTAGCGTGTCTCGATGAAACGCCCGTTTGCGGTCGATCTGATTTGGAAGAACACCAAGCGAAGCAAGCTTCGGATTCGTCCCACGCTCGGCGACTCGTCGCACATTGGTGAAGAACCCCATCAATCCTTCGATGGCATCGCGGTCGGGCTTGCACGGCGACACGGCAAAGTCGGCCACTGACAGGGCCACGACGAGCAGACCCGACACGGACGGCCCGGTGTCGATAATGGCGACGTCGTAGTCCTGTGCGAGTTCGGCCAAGCGCTTCTGGCCTGCGGCGACTACTTCGTCCAAGTCTTCACGCTCGACGTCGAGCATGCCCGGATCGGCGCCGATCAGGAATGCGTTTGGCCCTACTTGGAGCGGCTGATCACTGTTGTCCGCCTCAAACAGCCCAGACGCGCGTAGAACGCCCTCTGGCAGCTTGGGCCGGCCGAACTCGTCCACTGGCAGTGCGATCCCGTTCGCTGCGCCCATGTTCAACAAGGTACGGGTGAAGTTACCTTGGATATCCAGGTCGATACCCAGGGTGCGCATCCCCCTCTCGACGAAATGCCAATACTGGTGCCGGGAGCTTGTCGTTTTGCCAATGCCACCTTTTTGATTGGCAAACACTACACTTTTCATCGCCATAAGAGGCTTCCTTTAGTTGAACGATGGGGCCGGAACAATCGTACGAAAGGCAAATTGCAGATGTACCAAGATACCCAGCCAATTAACAGCGAACGAGTTTAACGGAAGGTGGCGCGATTGTGGGTAAATAGTTTCGCCGTGGATAGTTTCGTATGCCGCCTCGGTCTGACAGGCGATGAGACGGGCGGTCCTCGTCTTGCGGTCGATCCTGAACTTCATCCAGTGGCCCGCCTGCTCAAGCCCACCGACGACTTCATCCTTGGCGAGTTCGAGCTCGACTTCATCTCCGCTGCACGATGCAACGCTGCAGAAAAGAGCCATGTCGGTCGGTGACCGGGGCGACGCGTAAAAGGACGCCCCAGGTGCTGAAATGCTCGAGAGCTCCGGGATGAGGTCCTCGAGGCGGGAATACATGCGGGAATACAGATCGGTTTTCATGGTCGTCTCCACGTGATGATGGTCGGTATGCTCGGAATGACTTTCGCGCGCGAAAGCGGGGGGCGTCTGCTCACGCGTTCCCCATCGAGCTGTCGCCATGTTAGCTTGATTTCTATTGACCGTCAAGAGGTAAATTTGTTGTCTTATCGCAGAGCAACAATGGGCAATCTTTACTTTGACCCAATAGTGCAGAGTGATAGAATTCGCGTCACACATGAGTAGTAAAACATTTGCAATGGGTAGGCAAACGGGACACCAAGCCATTTCGGGGGCAAACTTGAACGAGAAGCTGAGGCGAACGACCGTGCTGCTTGCCGATGACCACCAGATCGTGCGGACCGGGATTGCGACGTCGCTTGAAAAGTCCGGTATCGATGTGGTCGGCCAAGCCAAGGCCGCGGAAGAGGTCGTGCCGATGTATCAGCAGTTGACGCCCGACGTCGTCCTGCTGGATATGCGCTTTGGCGAGAAAATGACCGGGTTCGACGTGGCGGCAGACCTGCTCGCGGCCGACCGGAAGGCGCGTATCGTCTTTTGCAGCCAGTTCGATCAGCACACCCTCATCAAACGGACCTATGACATCGGCGCCCTCGCTTTCGTGAACAAGGACTGCGAGGAGAGCGAGCTGGCGGACGCGGTGCAGCATGCGCGCGAGGGGAAGCTGTACTTCCAGCCACGCATCGCCGACCGGATGGCCAAGCTACAGGTGCGGGGCGAACAGACCCCGTTCTCGTCGCTCAGCGATCGGGAGCTGGAGA
Organism: Massilia sp. H6; assembly: GCF_024802625.1. Lineage (NCBI taxonomy): Bacteria > Pseudomonadati > Pseudomonadota > Betaproteobacteria > Burkholderiales > Oxalobacteraceae > Massilia > Massilia sp. H6. The sequence continues at coordinate 142,343 of NZ_CP103372.1, read as the reverse complement.
TCACCAAACTGATGGCCAAGGGGATGACCATCGCTGAGATCGCCGAGGACCAGAAGCTGTCGGTCAAGACCGTCGCGAACGCGAGCATGGCGATCAAGGAAAAGCTCGGAATCACGCGCCCGGCCGAACTGACGATGCTGGCGGCGAAGCACCACCTCATCGAACTCTGACGGCCACCGATGTCGCTCAGCTTGGAGTTCATCCTGACCTTCGGCACCCTGGCCGCTGCTGCCGTGGCTTTGTGGGTACCCGCACCGGAAATGCGGGGCTCACGCACATGGCTCTGGGTGCCGCTGCTGACCCTCGCATGCCTCGCCGGGGTCGTGACGGGATTCCTTACCTGGCAGGCTCCCTGCTGGCTCGCACTCTTTGCGGCAGTGGCCACCGCGGCAAAACAGAGCAGCAACCGCTGGGTGCGTGTGCCGTTGCTGGCCCTGACCTGGCTGGCGCCGTTGCTGTTCGCGGCGCACCGCTTCCCTGGGTTCATGAATCCCGTGCTGGCAGAGCAGCTGCGGTTCTCCGCTGACGCGTCCGCTTACACCATCCGTACCAACTTCGACACGGCCGCCGTCGGCGTCATCCTGGCTGGCGTGTTCTGTTCACGCATCAGCAAAGCCGAGGATTGGCTGCACATGCTGAGGCGGGTATGGCCGGTGATCGTGTCGACGCTCGTCGTCGTGCTTGGCCTTGGCGTCATCCTGGGTTTTGTCAGGCCGGACTTCAAATGGACACCGTACTCGGCATTCTTCCTCGGCACAAACCTGCTGTTCACTTGCGTCACGGAGGAAGCGTATTTCCGTGGATTCACGTACGCCGGTCTTGCCGCCGCGATGTCGAAGTGGCGGTTCGGGGCGGTTGTTGCCGCCGCCATTTCTTCGGTCTTGTTCGGGATCGCCCACGTCAAGGGCGGACCGTTGCTGATCTTCCTGGCCACTGTGGCCGGGTTGCACTACGCAGCGGCTTATGCCGTCTGCAAACGCGTCGAGGGAGCGATCGTGACCCATTTCGCGCTCAATGCAGTTCACTTCGTCGCATTTACCTACCCTAACTTGTCAAGCTAATATGAATCGAACTTCTCGCCTGATGGCGGTCGGTGCGCTCTCGTTTTTCGCCGGCAGCCAGTCCCACGCAGGGACAAACGATGACCCTCTGTCGGACGAGGTCTCGATTGTGCTCACGCCCACCCGGCTGAAGCAGTCAATCGCAGACGTACCGGGAAGTGTGACGGTCATCACTGCGGACATGCTCGACAAGTATGGGGTGCGTTCGGTACCGGAGGCGCTGCGCCTGGTGCCCGGCATGCAGGTAACGCAGCTGTCGAACAGCGAGTACCGTATCAACTACCACGGGACGAATATCCACGCGCCGCGGCGCCTGAACGTGCTGATCGACGGTGTTTCGGCGTATCGTTCGGCGTTCGCACGCGTGGACTGGACCGCCTTGCCGGTGTCGATTGACGACATTCAGCGCATCGAGGTGACGCGGGGCCCAAACAGCGCGTCCTACGGCCCGAATTCGATGGAGGCAATCGTCAACATCATCACGAAGGATCCGCATGCGACCGACGGCGCGGCACTGCGCGTTACCGGCGGATCACGCGGGCAGCGAGAGGCGTACGTACGCTACGCGGGCAGTCTGGGGGAATCGACGCGATTCCGGGGCTCGGCGGAGCACTCGGAGAACCAGGGGTTCAATCAAGTGACCAGTTTCGGCCACCTGTCCAGCTTCCCCGACCACGACGCGGCAAAAACCAACCGGTTCAGCTGGCGGTCGACGACCGAGCTGACCCCGCGCGATCAACTGGACGTGCAGCTGTCGCTGGTGAACAGCGATCAGGAGCAAATCGCAAGCGATCAGTACCAGACCACGTTCCCGGACGTCCGGCTTAAGGAAAACGACCTGAGTGTCACGTGGCGGCACACGGTGTCGGCGAGCCAGGAATTCAGGGTGCAGGCTTACCAGTCCGAACACAAGAACCGTGAGGCGTGGATCGAGTGCGTTCCCGCCTTTGCGTTCCTGCCCGAGCTTGGCGCCTTGTGGAAAGCGAACCCGGATTATGTGCGGGCAATCATCGCCGGCGTCCAACCACGCGGCGGCACAGCTCAGGACAATGCCCTGGCATTGCAGGCCCTGCTTGCGATCCGGCTGCGCGGCGCCGCCGCGCTTCAAACGACGTGCGGTGACGCCAACAATGACTACCGCGAGCGCCGACGGGACATCGAGCTGCAGCACACTTATGTTGTCTCGAATTCGTTGCGCCTGGTCAGCGGGTTGGGCCTGCGCCGCGATGAAGCGGTGAGCCAGACCTACCTCGGCGGCACAGTGGCGAATACGACCTGGCGGGCCTTCGTGAACGCCGAGTATCGGCCGTTCGATTCCACGAGCCTCAACGCCGGCGGGTTTTACCAGAAGGACAAGCTGACCGGTTCGTCCGTATCGCCGCGCCTGGCGCTCAACCAGCGCTTGAACGCCAACAATACCATTCGCTTTGTGGTCTCGCGGGCCGACCGCATGCCCGACATCATCGAGCAACGCGCGGACTGGTCGTACCTGACGACGAACATGACGCCTCCCATCAATTCTTCCGGTTCGGCCTATTTCGCTCAGACCGCGCAGGCGGCAGGCAATCTCACGGCCGAAAAAATGCTGTCGCGCGAGGTCGGTTATAGCGGGAACTTCCCGCAATACGGTTTGATGCTCGACGCCAAGCTGTTCGACGATGAGATGTCCAGGCTGATTTCAGAACGTCTGACCCTGGATTCCTTCAACCCGACGAACAATGGCGAGGTGCGGCTGCGCGGCGCCGAAGTGCAGGCGGACCTGGACCTGGCGAACGGCTGGAGCGGCCACGCAGGCTACACACGCCTCAATAACCGCAGCAATACTCCGATGGAGCGGACCCAGTATTCGAAGAACAGCGCATTGCTCGGATTGGCACGCAAGTTCGACAGCGGCTGGCGCGCCGGCCTGTCGGTGTACTGGGCGAGTGGGGAACCCGGCGCGCAAAGTCGCTACGGCCGCCAGGACCTGAGGGTGTCGAAATCTTTCCGCGTCGGTTCACGCGCTACCGTTACCCCGGTGTTCTCGGTGAGTCACCTGAGCGACCGGCTTACCTCAGCGGTGTACGACGTCGACCGCGTGCTGGTCAACGGCTATTCCGACTCCACGCGCTTCGCTGCCTCGCTGCGCGTGTCCTACTGATCCTTTGCTGAACGCTGCCGGCCGCATTCCTGCGGTGTAGTGAATCCAATTGAACGCTACCCGCATGAGCCCTTCCGCCATCGTTCACCTGCAGTCCCGCCGCCGATGGTTGGCGCGCGCCGGCGTGCTGCTGATGGGGATGGGCGCCGCTGCAGCACGTCCCGCCCCCCTGCCGGCGGCGACGCGCGATCGGCGCGACCTGGTGATTGCCGTTTCCGACAGCGGCGAATCAACCCGGAAGGTCGTGACCGACTTGCGCAGGCGCTTTCCCCGTGCCCAGGTCAGCGACGCCAAGGCGCCGGCCGCCCGCAAGGCGATGGTCATCGCTGTGGGGCCGGTGGCGTTACGGGCGGTAATGGCGGACGTTGGCGAAGGCCCGGTCGTTTCCGTATTCACCTCGAGCCAGGTCTATCACTCCATTATCGAAACTGCCGGCGAGCGTCGGTCTGGAGCGACAGCGATCTATGCGGAACCGTCGCCGGCCGCGCAGCTGCGCCTGGTCGGCATGTTGTTCAAGCGCCCGGTCCGCACTGCGGTCGTACTGGGCGGACGGACGGCTTTCCTGGAGCCCTCGCTGCAGCGTGCCGCGGCCGCAACGAAGATGCCGCTCGTGGTTGAAAACTACGGTGCAGGTGATTCGATCAACGGCATCCTCAGCCGCACCAGCGACGCCCCGGCAATCCTCGCGATCCCGGACAGCCTGGTGTACAACAGTGAGAACCTGCGTACTGTCCTGCTCACCACGTACCGGAATGGCCAGGCCGTGGTCGGATTCTCGGCTGCCCTGGTGCGCGCCGGCGCGCTGGCCACCACCTATTCGGAGGTGGAGGAAATCAACGCGCAGCTCGAGGAACTGGTCAACGACTACGACGGGAATGGACGACTGCCCGAACCGCAGTTTCCAAAGTATTTCCGGACATTGATTAATGAAGATGTGGCGCGCTCGCTGAATCTCGTGGTCGACGAGATCGCGCGCAACTTCGCCTACAGACCTGGGCAGCGGTGACATGCCATGACCTCAGCCATCCGGAAGCGTGTCTGGGCCTGGTCGTGGAAAAACCGATCCATTAGTTGGCGGCTCAGTGTCATGGCCATCATCCCGCTGATGCTGATGGCGCTCGGCGAGCTGGTGTACCTCCTCAATTCCAGCCCGTACGAGGCCAGGCAGGACCTGCGCGAGCACGGGGAGATCCTGGCCGCAGCGGTCGCCGAGAACAGCGAATACGGGCTTACCTCGGGCAACCTAAAGGACTTGGAGCGGGTCGTGCGCAGCCTTGTGATAGCGGACAAGTGGATCTACAAGATCGAGGTGTTGGATGCCAACGGCACGCTGAAAGTGGCGGTGCGGTCAAAGGAGACGCGCCAGTCCGACGGGGGCGTGTTCGGCGCCCGCGTTTATCGCCGTGCGTTGCCGGTCGATGATTTCGGGCGCGACGACGCGCCGCATTTCGCCGGCGAGCAGCAAGAAAGGGCCGAGACGACGGAGATGATCGGCGAGGTCCGCGTGATCCTGTCCCAGCAGCAGGCGGAAACCAAGCAGCAGCGGCGGATCCTCTCCCAGTTGTTCCTGCTGGCCGTGGTGGTGTTCACAAGCGTCTGGGTCGCCACGTTGCTGGGCAAGGCCCTGCATCGCCCGATGGATACCGCCATACGCGCACTGCGCGACATCCGCGGGGGGGACTATGCGGTACAACTCGACGTCGACGACGGCGGCGAAGTGGGCGAGCTCCTGGACGCCATCAACGAGATGTCCGGCAGCCTCGATGAGGCGAAGCGCAACCTGGAACGCAAGGTACAGGCGCGCACGCGCGATCTCGAGGCTTCCCGCAACGAGGCACTGAAGGCCGATGCCGAGAAGCGCAGGCTGATCCAGAAGGTGGATTCCGCAGTCGAGGACGAGCGCAAGAGTATCGCGATCGAAATCCACGACGAGCTCAACGCCGCGCTGCTTGGCGCACGGTACAGCTCCCGGCGCATCCTGGACATGGTCGCTGCGTCACCGCCTACCGCAGAAAGCGCGGTGATCCGGGAGAGTGCTGAATCGATCATCAAGGTGACATCCGAGCTGTACACCAGCGCGCGCAAAATCGTCCGGCGCCTGCGGCCGGAAGTGCTCGACATGCTCGGTCTGGAAGGCGCAGTTGAGGAAATGCTGCAGACCTATGAAGCGGCGCCAGGCGCGCCGGCCTTCACGCTCAAATCGACGGGCGACGTCGGCCAGGTCGAGGGCGCACTCGCGATCGCCGCCTATCGCCTGATCCAGGAGTGCGTGTCGAACGTGGTCAAGCACGCGCAGGCGGCGGAAGTCATTGTAATGGTTCAGGTACGCGACCAGGGGGATGAACGCGCCCTGCGTCTTGCCGTCATTGATGACGGCGTCGGTTTCGACCCGGACAAGGTCCAGGAAGGGATCGGTCTCATCGGCATGAAAGAGCGGGTGTACGCCTTCGCCGGCAAGCTCGAGCTCAAGACTGGGCCCGGGGCAGGAACGCACGTGGAAATCCTGCTCCCCCTCGCGCCCAGCGACGCCAAAATGCATGCAATCTGAGTAAGCGCTAATACTTGCATGACATATAACAAAATGCGTTGTGAATGTGAACATTTTTGTAATAACTCCGTTGCAATTGTTTCTGATGCTACTATAGAATTGCAATTGAACTGCTAAGCCATATCCCGTTTTTTGCGCATGAAATCCTTCAACAAGTCGTGCACGCTGCCCTTCACCCACCCCCAGTTTGATGTAAGAAAAGCTAAATACTTAATTTTGATTGATTTTTTAGTCAACTAAAATTAAGATTTTCCTTGCCAGCTCGTCTACAGCGTGGTTTTGCGAGGAAGACCGTGAAGACCCCCGATCCTGTACTGCAGCGCTCCGAACGTCGATTGCTCGCGTTCATGTGCATTCTGTTGGCACTGCTTCAGGTTCTCGACCTGCACAGCAGTCTGCATGCTGCCGGCGAGGGGCGTTCGGAAACCAATCCCTTGATCCTGTGGCTGGTCGCGCACGTCGGCTTCAGCCCGGCTGTCGTGGCGTTCAAGGCGGCCGCACTCGCGGTCCTGGCTGCGTACTACCACGTGGTGAGCGGCTTCAACCGGATGTTGTGGCCGTCGATTTCGCTTATCCCCGTTTGCGCCGCTTATGTTGCGGTCGTGCTGAACAACTATTCGTAGAGGATCTATGTCGATCTTTCGCTGCTCCGCCGGACACCAGTCCGCCCTTGCATTCGGAGGCGAGCAAGTCAGCCTTCCGTGCCCCACGTGCGGTGTCGACGTGTACAAGTTCCGCGACGCGGTCCTGGATGACGAGGGACCGCTGCCGGCGGCACCTACGGACCGTCGCCCGACGTCTCGCCGGTTTGCGCTGCCGCTGGTGCGGCGGGAAGTCCGGGTGGCGATCGGCGGCGGCCTTCTGCTCGCCGCAGCCGGGCTCGTGTTTGCGGTCGTGCGTCCCCAGCCGACACCGCCGTCCTTGTCGAGCGCCCCGGTGATTCCGGTCGCGGCCGCGGTCGCCCCGCGGGCACCGAATCCGGAAGAAGTGTCGATCACAGACTTCAATGCGGCCACGACCGGCGAGGGGACCGTGAGGGTGAGCTTCCGCCTTACGAACCGCGGCGGTACGGCCAATGGATACCCGAACCTGGCCGTGCGCTGGCACGGGGTACCTGGCGATGGCCAGCTGATCCGCAACGACGCCTATGCCCACCCGCCCCTTCCATTCACCACGGCCGATGTGGCTCTCGAGCTGGCCCGGCCAGGCGCCGCCACCGGAATCGACGTCAAAATTCTCTACTGAGGACACCATGCGCGCACTTCTTTTCGCTCTCATCCTGACCTGCTGCACGCAGGCCCGTGCCGATTTCCTGCAGGACCTGCATACGAAATATCCCCAGACGAAGGACGCGGTGGTCAAGAAGGCCTTCGGCGACTTCTATTCCGTGGTGCGGGGTAACGAGGTCATCTATATCAACGAGGATTTTTCGGTGCTCATCAACGGCGATGTCGTCGACCTGAAGTCAGGCCGTTCGTTGACGACCAGCCTGCGCGAAGCGAACCGTCCAAAATTCGACCCGGCCGACCTGCACGAATCGGACGCGATCCAGGTCGGCAGCGGGGCGCGCCGGATCTTCGTGTTCTCCGATCCGGACTGCCCGTTCTGCCGCCAGCTTCAGGGCGAGCTGGGCAAGCTGCAAAACGTGTCGGTCTACATGCTCCCGCTGCCCCTGACGAGTCTGCACCCGAACGCCGCGAGTCTTTCCGAGCACATCTGGTGTGCAGGCGACCGCGCCGCGGCATGGAACGGCTATCTCCTGCGCGGTGTGAAGCCGGTCGAAAAAAACTGTCCCAATCCGCTCCAGCGCAATGCCGCACTCGCAGCGAAATACCGGGTATTGGGCACGCCGGCGATCGTATTCGAAGACGGGTCCGTGATTCCAGGCGCCGTTCCCGCGTCGGCCATCGAAGCGCGCCTGGCGGCATTGGTGAAAAAATGAAGCTTCCCTCCTGGCTCCCGTTCAGGCGCCGGACGGCACTCGTGCCGCCGCCGGCGGTGCCGGCAAGTGCCCTCATCAGCGCAGCGTCGACTTTTGACGAAGTCGCGGAGCCGCGTGATCGCGAACTGCTCGGCAAGGCGATCGCCTCGATCAACGACCAGCTGCACGAGGTGATCAATCGTAATGCCGACGGTGTGAACCGGGCGGCGATCGGCCTGAGGCGAGAGACCGATCTGTTGCTATCGCTGGGCGTCTCGGATCCGTTCGCCGCGAGGGCCGGGTCGTATGCACAGATGGCCCTTGAGCTGGCGAATACCGGACGCGGCATGAACCTGCAAGCACAGCCGCACAACCTTAGCCCACTGGAACGCGCCGATCTGGTCGCCCGCGCCATGACGCTGATGCTGCGTGCACAAATTCTCATGGACGCGGCGAAGAAGAACAACTTTTCCCATATCGAAGCGGCCCTGGCGAGGCAAGAGCAGCTCATGCGGGGCGCACGCTCGGCCCTTGTCTGTCATCACGTATAGGTGCGGTCATGAAAATAGTCCTCGGTGTGCTCCTCAACGAATCGCGCCACAGCGCCTATCACCTGGTGTCGGTGGTCCTGTTCCTATTGGGCTTTTTTGTCGCGCTGACGGCGACAGACCTCGGGCCGTTCGCGCCCCTACTGGTGTCCTGTGGGATCTACCTCGTTGCTGGCTCGCTGTTGTTGCAGGCGTTGTTCTGGCTGCGGGTTGGGCTGCGTAAGGTGCTGTCGCCATGGCTCGCTACCTGATCGCCCTTGGGCTTTTGCTCCTCGCCGTAGGAGCGCGGGGCGAATGCTTCGACCGGGCAGCTGCGCGGTTCAGGTTGGACGCCGACCTGTTGCGCGCCATGGCCGAGCAGGAATCGAACAACCGCGCGGACGCGATCGGCCCTCTACTGGCCGACGGCAATCGCGCACTAGGAAAAATGCAGGTGAATACCGTGCATTTGCCCGAACTCGAACGGCACCGCGTAACCAAGCAGGATCTGCTCACCGAATGCGGGAGCGTGTTCGTCGGCGCCTGGATCTTCGCGCGCTACGCAAGCCAGGCCGGTGATACGTGGACTGGGGTGGGCTTCTACAACACAGGACCGAAATCGAAAGATGTCGACGCACAGGCCCGGTATATCGCTGCCGTGCGCCGCCGTTACGAACGCATCAAGCGCGCCAGGGCGCAGGGTATGTATGCGCCGCGCCCGCGCGAACTCGTGCACGCAGCCCGAACCATGAAAACGTGGGAGAGCCAATGATTCGCCATGTGTTGGCCTGGATGTTCCTGGCGGCGCCCTTGGTGGCCCAACCGGAGGACTTAGGAACCCGCGGACGGACCGCCCCGGTCGACCGTGATGCGCGCGAACAGATGAAGGACAGGATCCGGCAAAAGGAAGCGAGCGGGGAGCTTGCCCGCTTTTGGGCGGACTACCGCAACAAGGTGGTCGATGCGATCAAGCGGCCGGCGCCTCTCGGGGTTCCTACCGACGCCCGTCTGCGGACGGAGCTGCACCAGCTGCGTTTCGTCATGCCCCAGGACTACCGCGACGAGAGCGGCCGCGTGGTCGTGCGACGCGGCACCGTCATCGAGCCGCTCAAGATCCAGCCGCTGACGACAGGCTTGATCTTCATCGACGGTCGCGACGAGGCGCAAGTCCAGTACGCACTGGCCGCGGGCCGGCGCGAGCGGCTCAAAATCGTCCTGACTGCCGGGTCGCCGTACGACTTGCGCGTGCGCTTCAAGGACGTGACCTGGAACGGCATGCCGACGGTGCCGTTCTACTTCGACCAACGGAAGCTGATCATCAACCAGCTGCAGCGCCTGTACGGCATCCAGCTTCGCAGCGTGCCGGCGAAGCTCACCCAGCAGGGAGCACAACTGCAGATCGAATTCGGGATGCGCAAATGAAGAGGCTCTTCGCGATATTGCTTGCAGGGTGCGCTGCGCTGTCCGGTTACACGAGCGCGCAGCCCGGGATCGGCCCGGTGTGCACAGGCAGATTCCCGAACCTGATCACCGACATCTGCTACGACTGCATGTTTCCGGTCAGCCTGGCCGGCAACCTGATTAACATCGGCGTCGCGGGGGACGATTACGACAGCGGCGCCGGCGGCGCGCCGGTGTGCCTCTGCGCCGCTAGTCTCACGGTGGGAACGCCGATGAGCTTCTGGGAGCCGACCTTCATGGTCGACGTGACCAACAAACCGGGCTGCATGCCGCTGCTCGGCGGGATCGACATTTCCCCGCCCTTCAATTCGCTCGAGTACGGTGCCGAGCAGCGCAGCGCGGCGCCCTCCGGCTCGCTGAAAAAGAGCGCGTTCATGCACGTGAACGAATATATCAACCCCGTCATGACGGCGCTCGGCGTGATCTCGGATTCGCCATGCCTCGACCAGCGCGGCTTCGACGTGCCGTTCATCAGCTGGGCCGATCCGACCTGGAATGACGACGCGCTGGCCATGGTCTTGACTCCCTACGGCTACGCGTTTGGAGGGATTCCGTCGATCGCCGCCGAAGCACCGGACGCCATCGCCGCTTCGACCGGCTTCCCGACGGCATCCCTCTTCTGGGTGGCCGGCGCCTGGGGCCCGATGTATCCCGTGACCGGAAACGTGGCCTCGGCCAATTCGCCGGAACAGGTGGCGCATCTGCTGACCGCGCGCCTGTTCGCCAAGTTGCACGCCGCAGGTGTCCAGCAGTCGACCGCGGGACTGGCGGCATTGCGCTCGTGCGGCGCGATGGGAATTCCGGAATTCCTGATGGACAAGCGGCAGTACAAGACGAACCGTGTCTTTCCCTTCCCGGACAACACATGCACCCCGTTCGGCCGCCCTCTTCTTCTGCAGGAGAAAGGGGCCGCACGGCCCCAGGACAAGGACTACGGCTACTTCATCTTTCGGAAAAAGGACTGCTGTGCGCCCGTCTACTCGCCTCTGTAATGTCCTTCTCGCCGGCGCGCTTGCCTCCATGGCGGGCGCGGGCCGTGGCCAGAGCCTGTTCGAAAGCATGCGTGACAGCGGCCCGGCCGGGCAAGCGGGAGGGTACGTGTTCGTCTCGGAACAGGTGAGCGATACCGCCCTCATTCCGCTCGCAAGGGAGGCACAGCGCGCCGGCTTCACCTTGGTCGTGAACGGTTTCTGGGGCGACGTCAACGCCACCCGGCAGCGTGTCGCCCGGATCAACGAGGCGTGCTGCGCGCAGAGCGGCGCGAGGTGGCAAATCAACCCGATGCTGTTCCAGCGATACCGGGTGACGGCGGTTCCCAGCTTCGTCCTGACAGTCGGACCCGGCGACGCGCCCGGCGACTTCAGCAAGGTGACCGGAGAGATGAGCGTGGCAAATGCGCTCAAATTCTTCGCACAGCAGTCGAAGGTGCCCGCCGTCCGGCGCCTGGCGTCGACGACATACACGCGTGCGTTCGCGACACAGTAAACAAATGCTTAATTTTGATTGACTAAAAAGCCAACTGTAATTAAAGTTTTTGTAACACTCGCAAGGAGGCTTCAATGAAATCCCTTGTCTTTGCCCTGGCTGTCCTGTGTGGCCAGGCTTTCGCGGCGCCGACCGGCTTTGCCGAGCGCGCGCGCTTCGGCAGCGGCGCTGCCATCGTCGAGCCAGCTGCAGGCGGCGAGTATGTCCACGGCCGGCAAGTCGCCGACAGCCGCGTGCGTACGACGCCAGTCCTGGTGCAGATCCCGCAACGTCAGGCCTATGTGTTTTTCTCGCCGGAGGAGGAACTCGCGCTCCTGAACTTCCGCGACCAGCAACTGGCGGCGCGGATGAAGGAACGGGTCGTCGCCTCGCGTCAGCGTCATCACCGCGTCACGGCCAACTTCAATTGGCCAAAGGTCGTGGTCCGCGCCGAGGAGATCTGCGTCCCGGAGCTGGCCAGCAGCGAAGCGGCCGACTGGCGCGACCACCTGGTATGTCATCGTGAAGGAGCACTGCAATGAGCGAGGAACGGGTGCCCAAGCATGGCAAGGCCGACGTGGCATTCGCAGGAGCGCAACTGTCGGACGCGTGGTTGCTGATTGGGTCGGTGTTCGTGGCAATGGTTGCCGGCAGCATGTTCGGCTGGGTCGCCTACGTCGGCGTTCCGATGCTGGGCTTTTTTGGCACCAAGGCCTACATCCAGTGGAAGGGCAATAACCTGCCTGGCCGCTTCAGGGTGCTCCTTTACCGCTGGGGCGTGGCCGGGTATTCCGCCGCCTTCAACCGCAAGAAGAAACTGTTCATCGGCGACGGCAAGATCATCAACCCAGGCGCACTGCACATGGGAGCGATCGCACGCGCGGACGTCCTCGTGGAGGAAATCCCGCCTTTGACTTCGGTTTCAACCCACATCCCCGTAGCGCCTGTCAACGACGGCGCCCATGAACTGGTGAGCTAACAGGAACGAGAGCATGGAAATCATAACCCGAGGCTTGACCCTGGAAGGAATGGAACGGACGGTCAAGTACGTACTGACCGCGAACGTCGGCCTGTCCGGCGCTCTCCTGGTTGCGGTGATCTGCCTGTTCAACCAGGACAAGATCGTGATGCAGCAGGTTCCGGGGAGCACCGCTACCGTCGAAGTCGGTAAGGCGACGATGGATGTGGGCTCGCAGCGCGCGATCCTGATCGCGGTGACCAGCAACCTGGTCCAGGTGAATCCAACCAACGCGCACTACCAGAAGAACTTCCTGCAGGCGTTTCTCGCGCCGGCCGTGTACACGAAGATCAGCGCCGAGATCGATGCCAAGGCCAGGCTGCTGGCCGACCAACGCGAGCTCGGTTCGTACTACTTCGTCTTCCGCGAGCATCAGTACGACCCGAAGATCAACAAGCACTTTGTGATCGGCGATGTCCACACGGTCAACGCCGCGAAGGACACGCCCGAACCGTACGTATTCGAGTATGCGGGCCATGTCGACAACTACCGGTTCTTGGTGGACGACATTACTTCCTACAAGGGCGATAAGGCCCATAACTCTGGCTGGCTGGAGGCACAGAAGCGATGAAACCGACTATCCCAGTTTTCCTGATGCTGGCCGCGGTGTTCGGAACCGCGCACGCCCAGCAAAGTGCGAGCGCGCACTTTGGCGCTGCGCCGGCGAGCACGCTCGCGAGCGCATCCGCCGAGTTCGCGCCGGCGACGAATACCGGCGAGCGCTGCGAGCGGTCGGTCGCCGCGCCCTGCAAACCGAAGCGACCACGCAAAGTCACGGCGACACTGAAGGCCCCGACGAGGCCAAAGGTCGATCTTCTCGCGGTGCATCCGGAAGCCGCCGTCAAGGACACGAAGGCGCCCGAGATCGTACTGCCAGGCGTGATGAAAATTGCCGGCGCCGACGCGCATGCGCTCGATTTCAGCCGCGCCCGGATTGTCGATGTAACCAATGGGGGGGCGCAAACCGTGTACATGAGCGCCGTCGACCAGAACCGTATCCAGCTCCCATGGCCCAACCCGAAAGTGGTCGGTACCGACGAGCTGACAATCGATAAAAGCGCGACGAGCAACAATGTTTATGTCCAGTTCAAGGAAGGCGTGACACGCGGCGTCACGGTGTCCTTCGAACAGCCCAACGGTCCCTCGGTCATCGACTTGAAGCTGGTACCGAAAACGGACATCACCGGGCAAGTCATCCTGGTGCGCGATTCCACCTTGCGTGCGGGCGCCCAGAAGCCGGTCAAGGGGGGCGACTACGTGAGCGAGACGCAGAGCCTGATGGAGCAGGTCGCTCTCGGCGGCGCGCCGCAGGGCTTCTCGCAGTCGGACCTTGCTGTCGGTCCCATCGTCATGAACGGCCTGGTGGTTACGGCACAGAAGGTGTACTCGTCCGCAGACAAGGACATCTACCTGTACGACGTCGCCAATCCCGGGCCGCAAAAGGCGTCGCTGAAGGAGGAAGAATTCGATGGCGAGAACGTGCTGGCGATCTCGATTTTTCCCAAGCCGATCCTCGCCGCTAACGAGCGCACGAAGGTCATCGTCTTGACTCGCAAGGCATCGGGAGGCTGACATGTCCGGAACAGGCCTGATGGCGAAATACAAGCAGCAGTGGCAGGAAATGGACATGAAGTTCAAGTGGGCCATGGTGGCCATCGTGATCGGTGGCGCAATCCTCTTGTTTGCGAAGTCACGCGAGCGGGCGCAGTACGAGCAGGAAGACCAGGCGCGCAAGATTGCCCAGGCGACGGTCCAGGCGAGTGCGGCGAGTGGGCCGGCGCTCCCCAACAGCGCGAACAATCTCAGCGCCTTGCCGACATCGAACCGCAACCAGGGACTCGAGGACCTGATCGCGTCGCTCGACAAGGCGCGCGCCGACGCCAAGGATGCGCAGGAACATTCGCGGAACCTGGACGAGCAAATGCGCAGGATAGGCGACCGCCTGACCCAGATGGAAACGCGCGGCGGTTCGGCATCGTTCGGGCAGACCGCGGCTGGCGAAGGCGCCGGGAGCGGCGGAGGCGGTGCCCCGGGCGCGCCGGCGTACGAGAACCTGCCGCCTCCTGTCGACTTCGGCCAGCCCGGGACGAGCAGCAAGGCAGCTGCCGGCGAAAAAAGCCCGTTCAGCGATGCCGCGATTCCTCCTGAGGGGCACCAGGCGCAGGCCAAGCGCACGGCGATGCGTGTGTGGCACGAGGAAGCCAACCCCGCCTCGTCCAAGCGGGCCGAGTCGGCGCCACCGCTGGTGATCCCGATTAACTCGGCGCTGGAAAGCGTAATGCTTACCGGGATCAACGCGCGCTCGAACTCGGCGGGTGGCGCGGCCAGCGGGACGATCCTGTCCGCAAACAACGTGGGCGCTCCCTTCGTCAGTCGCCTGAAGGGCAACGCGATCCTCCCGAATGGCTGGAAGGTCTCGGACTTCAACGACTGCTTTATCAGTGGAACCGGCATCGCCATCCTCTCGAGCGAGCGGGCGAACGTGATCGCCGACGTCATGTCGTGCATCGACAAGCAAGGCAGCATTCACGAGGCCAAGATCCGGGCCTATGGGGTCGACCTCGATGGCATCCAGGGGATCTCCGGGCGCGTGGTGACCAAGCAGGGATCGATCCTGGCGAAGACGGCGCTGGCCGGGATCGCATCTGGTCTTGGGCAGGCATTTTCGCCGAGCTCGCTGCCGAGCTACAACCAGAACGCCCAAAGCGGGGACCGGCAAGGGGTCCAGTACCCGAACCCGAATCTGATCGCCGGCAGCGCTTTGGGCGGCGGGGTGAACGAGGCGGGCCGCGCATTGAGCAAATTTTATCTCGACTACGCGAAAGAAATGTTCCCGGTTATCGAGGTCAATGCTGGTACGCGGATCACGTGGATCCTTCAGGAATCCGTCGAGCTCAACCAGATCAGGAAGGCGAACCAATGAACCATTCCCGCAAAGTTTTCGCGTTGCTGGCCGTCGTTACAACGCTGGCCGGCTGCAGCTTCAACCCGATCGGAGAAAGCACCTTCGACTGCAACCGGAAGGAGAACCCTTCCGAGTACTGCCGTTCCTTCAAGGCGCTGGAGAAGAGCACGAACGGCCCGCTGCCCGAGAGCCGGTTCGACAAGGAATTCAAGATGAGCGACCACGACCGCGCGACGGGGATCGCCCCCGAGCCGGCCGCGGCGGGAACCAGCGGCGGCGCCGTGGTCGCGGGGCCGCTGCCGCATCAAAGGCTGAACGCAGCGAGTGATCCGGTTGCCGGCATGCCGGTGCGAAAAGCACCCGTGGTGCAGCGGGTGAAGATCAAACGGTTCGTGGACGAAAACGACAGCCTGCAGGACGACGTGATCGTCTACCGGGAGGTCAAGGGCGCGCGCTGGTCCGGCTTCGACGGATCCGACCAGACGACCCGTGTGGCCGGCGCATACCCGCACCGTGCCAAAAACAGCACCGCTACGGAGACCGACCAGGAACTGTCGTCTCCGCAGCAAACGAATCTCGCCCAGCCAGGCGGCGGTATCGATGGCGCGGCCGGGTCAGCAATGCTACCCGCTGGACTCCAAAGTGGTGGCGTCAATGTTCCAAAGGCAGAAAGGTAATCGATATGAGACTCCTGCAACGCATTTTCCTGCAACGCACAGGGGGCGCCCTGGTAGCCGTCGCGGCACCCCTCGCCATTGCCGGCTGTATGGCGGCGATGAACGGTGGCACCGCGCTGGCCGCCGGTCCGTTCGACGTGGTCGTCACGACGCTGCGCGACATCCTGGCCAGCTCGTGGACGATCATGCTCGCCCTGGTCGTCCTGGTGGTGGCGATCTGGCAGCTGGCCCATGGTGGCGGCTACAAGACTGTCGGGCTGATCCTGGGCGTGCTCGCGATCGCGCTCGTTGGCCCGGGCTTCCTGACCACGATCTCGACCAGCATGCCGACTGCGGCGCAAATTCAGGTCATCGAAGGCGCGCACCTCGTCGTGCAATCGGTGCCAGCGGTCCTTATCGCACAGCGCTGAGCATCGCCCGAGCCCGACCTCGTTATTCCTGATGTTTAACCGATATCCATAGCGGAGCAATTCATGAAGAACTCGATGATGCAACACGCCGGCAGCACCCTGGTCGCGGCAGTGGCCCCGATCGCCATTTTCGGCTGCATGGCAGCGATGAACGGCGGCACCGCACTGGCCACCGGTCCGTTCGACGTGGTCGTGACCACGCTGCGCGACATCCTGGCCAGCTCGTGGACGATCATGCTCGCCCTGGTCGTCCTGGTGGTGGCGATCTGGCAGCTGGCTCATGGCGGCGGCTACAAGACGGTCGGCGTGATCCTGGGCGTGCTCGCGATCGCGCTCGTGGGTCCTGGCTTCCTGACGACGATCTCGACCAGCATGCCGGACGCGCAGCAAGTCCAACTGATCGTGCAGGCACAGCAGGCGCCGGCAGCTGCGCCCGCATTGACCCTGGTGGCCAAGTAAGGCCGCGTGTAACCAGACATGGCGGGCGCCGGCCCGCCATGTCGCTCTGGGAACCCTATCATGATCGTCATAAACCGTCCCGACCTACCGACTCAGGTGAGCAGCAGCTTTGTGCACCTTGAGAGCTATGCGCGCGCGAGCAATCTGATCGTCTCGAAGCCCGATGGTGACGGCCTGTGCGTCGGCAGATGTTATGAGATGAGCCCCTTATCTGGCGGCGGTGCCGAGTTCGCCGGGCTGATTCAGAACATCTACAAGAGTGCTCCCGACGATTCGGTGCTGCAGATGAGCCTGCTGAACCTCCCGGACTATGATGTTCCGTATAACCTCGTCCGCGGCAAGGGGCACGGAAACAAGCTCCTGCAGGAACTCATCCAGCGTCAGGCACTGCTGTACGAGCGCGCACAAC
This sequence comes from Massilia sp. H6, assembly GCF_024802625.1. NCBI lineage: Bacteria > Pseudomonadati > Pseudomonadota > Betaproteobacteria > Burkholderiales > Oxalobacteraceae > Massilia > Massilia sp. H6. The sequence goes on along the minus strand of NZ_CP103372.1, from coordinate 125,343 downwards.
GCATCGGTGTCCTGACCGACATGCCTATCATCAACCGAAAGACGCTGATCGTGTCGTTCATGACACCGGTCCATCTGATCAACGATGAGACGCTCGAGCTCGCGCTGGCCGCGCAAAACGAATTCCTGGCCGGGCTGAAGGCCTGCGGCTTCGTCGACGTGGAGGCCCGCACTCCCTCCCAGTTGCTGGCCATCTACCGCCAGTACCCGAACATCTACGACAGGCGCAAGGAAAAGCCGCTCGACGACCTGATGGAATTGCGGCACCAGGCATACGGTCCGGATGAGATCTTCGATTTCACCAAGGACGATTACGCGCTCTTCAACAAGCGCCTTTACTGTGCCGCGGTCGTTCCGAAATCACTGCCGCCAAGGATCTCGCACGGCCTGACAAATCTCCTGATCGGCGCGCCCCTGAATCGTGGGCAGACGAAGGATGGCGGCGGCGTGCGGATCAAGACCCCGTTCATTCTCAACGCAACGGTTCGCGTCGCCAATCAACGCAAAGAGCTGGACCGCATCGAGAAGGCACTCAAGTCACGCAACCGTGCGGACAACAACCTTCCGTTTTCACTGGGTGCCGAGAACGGCGCCGAGATTGCCAGCGACCTGGATTATCTGCTGCAGACCTGCAAGGACGGTACCAACAAGCTGACCTTCACGAGCGTGACCGCCTTTGTGTTTTCGTACGACAAGGCGGAACTGGCGCAGGCCCGGTCGGACGTCAAGACGACGATGAACAACCTGGACTTCGACGCCCGTGATGTGACCGACACGACCGGCGTGCGCTTCGTCCAGACCCTGCCGCTGAACTATTCGGCCAAGATCGCCGAGAAGCTCGACTCCGAAGCCCTGGTTCCAGCCAGTGTCGCGGCCAAGCTGATGCCGATCTTCGGCGACTACCGGGGTAATGCGAGCGGATCCACCGACCGTATGGGGTCGGTTTATCTCACGCGCCGGGGCTCGGCCTTTTACCTCGATCCGTTCCTCTCTAACAAGAACAAAAACGGGGTTATTGCGGCGGCCGGGGGCGCCGGCAAGTCGTTCAAAGTGCAGTACATGATCACGAACGAGCTGGCGTCGGGGACGCGGGTTGCCCTCTTCGACAACGGGAGATCTTCGAAAAAATTCTGCGAAGGCGCCGACGGCGACTTCATCGAGTTCACCCTCGACACGCCGACACCGCCTTCGCTCAATCCTTTTACGGGGCTAAGCGAGGAAGACTTTCTGGAGCAGCATCCGGACATCACCGCATTGATCCTGAAAGCGGCCTATTTCAACGAGCCTGAGGAAAAAGGAGCGCGCATCGCCGTCAGCGAAGCAGTCAAGGCAGCCTATGGCCAGGCGCGCGGCAAGGCCGACATCAACACCGTTATCGAGGCGCTTACGACGATCAAGGAGAACACCGACGACAGCAAGCACCGCAGCGAGGTGCAGCTGGCGGCCTGTAACCTGATCCCCCGCTTGCGTAACTTCGTTGACTCGCCAACTCGTGGTGGATATTTCCTTGGCGAGTGCAACCTGGCTGCAAATAACCAGTTCACGGTGTTTGAGATGTCGGGGCTCGATGGCGACGAGCACCTGAAGCAATGCGTCCTGTTTTTCGTGATGAACACGATCATGCGCCAGATGAAAAAACTCGACGGACGCAAGCTGGTCATGCTCGACGAGGCCTGGCAGCTGCTGAAGGACGAAGGTGCGTCTGCGGTGATGGAGGGCCTGTATCGAAAAGCGCGCAAGGACGAGGGCTCGATCTGGGTGATTACGCAGAGCCCGCGCGACCTGGCGAACAACGCCACCGGCGAGGTCATCCTCAGCCAGTCGGTCTGGAAGCTGGTCATGGAACAGGAGGCCGAGGAGATCGACAAGATCGTCGCCGAAGGCGTGATGACCAAATTCGCGGGCGACCCCTACTTCAACAAGCTTATCAAGGATGTAAAGACCCAAAAGGGGATCTGTTCCGAAATTCTCATCTGCGGGGAGAACACGTACGAGGTAGTTCGCCTGTATGTGGACCGCTTTACCGCGGCGCTGTTCTCCACTGACGGTGCCGACCGCAACGTCGTGTTCCAACTCATGCGCAGCGGAGTGCCGGCGGTCGATGCGGTCAACATGGTGATCAGCGATGCGCGGGGCAAGCGCAATAAATGGCTGAAGGACATCGTGGCGCAGCTGCGCGCCGAGAACCTGAACGATACCGACATCCGCCGCGAACTCGAGGAGATCCTGAATGGCTGATACGTTCAAGAAGAGTGCGTCGTTCGCCGTGCCAGCGGTGGCGATCGCATTCCTGTGCGCCGCCTGCTTCTACGCCGGCGGCAAGTTCAGCAGCGTGACACCCAACGGCAAGTACCTCGTCGCCGACAAGAACGCGGTGATTCTGGCGGCGGTCCTGGAACGCGACAGCACCGACGCCCAGACGCTGAAAGCCGAGGTCGCGCAGCCGATCCTGCAGGTCATGAAGCAGTACACCGACCAGGGCTATGTCATCGTCGACGGCGCCCGCGACGCCCACGGAAACCTGACCATTGCCGCCCTGCCGGCCGGGACACGTGACATCACGAAAGAACTGGCGGCCGCGGTCGCCCGAAAGGAGCCAACGAAATGAAGCTGCTGAGATCTATCGGAATCGTGCTTGCCCTGGCCATCGCTCTGCCGCTGGGATACGACAATGCTTCGTCCATGCTCGACGGGGTCGACCGGGCCTACTGCGGCGGCCTCAAACCTGAGTCACGGCCGCTTTGCTGGAGGAATGTCGAATGAGCGCGCAGCCTGCGGCATCCGTGCCGGCGCGCCGTACCAAGCTCGCGATCGGCGTCGCCGTGGTCTGCGCCTTGTCGATCTACCTCGGGCACGGCCGCTCTTTCGTCAGCCTGTCGCACGATCCTCACGAGGTCAACTGTCTTCCAGAATTGCACCTGGCCCTGCTGGTGCACCATCAGCCGGACAAGGTAGAACGCGGGGATTACCTGTTCTGGAAGGCATCGTCCATCAGCGCGCTTGCTTATGTGGGCGAGGACTTCGTCCTGAAGCGCGTTGCCGGCGTTCCTGGCGACACACTCAGCATCCGGGGCGAACAGGTCTTCATCAATGAACGCCTGGTGGCCGAAGGGCTCGAGGACGCGGTCCTCTACAAGCGTCCCGCGTCCTCCTTCCAGCGAACGGAGGTGATTCCGCCTGACCGCTATTTCGTTGTCGGTACCGCCCGCATGTCGAACGATTCGCGCTACTGGGGATACCTGCCCCACGCGAGCATCGTCGGCAAGGGCTACCGGATTTACTAACTTTCGCGCGCGAAAGTCGCAGACACGCTATGCGCTACCTGATCATTCCACTCGCCCTTGGCTTATCGACCGCCGTACTCGGGCAGGAAGTGCGCACCGACGACAGCTACGGCGATGCGTTCCTTCATTACAAGCCGTATGTGGTGAAGGGGAAAACAGCGAAGCCACCCGACACCCAGGTCCGTGCCCCCGCACCTCAGCCGAAGAAGGAAGACCGGAAGGTCGACGTCAAGTGGCTGCAGGAGAACTACAAGCTGCTCGAGGAAAGGGCCATCGACGATCCGACCGATGAGAATGTCGCTGCTTATCTGTACGTCCGTCGCATTGCGATGGACAAGTCCCAGCGCTTCTCCGAAAAGGTGAGCGAAGTAACCAACACCGACCCTCTGCTCAACGAAAACAACCGTATCCCCTACGCCAGCGCTGGCGCGCAATCAATCCGCTCGGCGAACCGCCGGGCACAGGAACAGGCAACGCGGGAGCTGGCCACAGCCGGCGGCCTTGTCGTGTTCGTCGACGGCAGCTGCCGATTCTGCGCCATGCAGATGCCCATCGTGAGCGCGCTGCGCACCCAGTATGGAATGGAAGCGCTTGTCGTGTCGCTCGACGGCAAGCGTCCACGCGGCTATAGCGGTCCCCTGGTGAGGGATAACGGCTTGTATCGCAAGCTGGACCTGAAGCTGACACCGAGCGTCGTCTACGTCCACCGTCCGCGGGCATATCAGGACGGCAAGGACAATAACCAGTATCGCGTCATCGCCCAGGGCTTCTACGCACAGGACGAGCTTGTGAAGCAAATCGCGTTCGCCGGTCACACGACGAAACTGTTGTCGTCCCAGACGATGCGCGACCTGGCGGTATGGAACCGCGGGGTGGCATCGACCGAGGACCTCGGCGGCCTTGAACTCAACGGAAACGACCCGGCCGCCATCAAGCGGAAGCTGCAGCCGCTCTTGCAAAAACAATACCAGTGAGGCAAACATGAAACTGCGCACCATCGTGGCCATCAGTACCCTGTTCCTGCTGTCGACCGCCGCCAGGGCCGGCATCATGGCTGACCTGAACTCCATGTTCATGTCGAATTCGACCGCGCCGGGTACGTTCACCGCCCGGGACCGTGTCGGGATCCATGCCGGCGGTTATTCGATGAGAACCCCGATCCACAACGTAAACGTCGTCGCTTTCGATCCGCCGCGCCTGAACGCCGGGTGCGGTGGGGTCGACCTGTACGGAGGCAGCTTTAGCTTCATCAATGGTGCTGAGCTGATCGCCATTTTCAGAAGCGTCGCCTCGAATGCAGCCGGCCTGGCTTTCAAGGCCGCCATCAAAGTCATTTCGCCTTCACTCGACTCGCTGATGACGGAATTCCAGACGATGCTGCAGAACATGAACAATCTCGCCAAGAACTCATGCAGCCTGGCTCACCTGATCGTCGACAAGGCCGAGCGCGCTCTTTCCGACTCGACGGATGGCGATGGCGCGGTCGGCTCCACGGCGAAAGGCATCTTTACCGACCTCGCCGCGGGGCTGAAGGAATTCAATACGAACGCTGCGCAGTACCTGCGAAAACAGGGAGAGGTCAACCCGCGCGTCGGGAACCAGGTCGTCAAGGCCATCGTCTCCTCCGGATCGAGTTCCGTGCTCGGCGTCATCGGATTGGCGAACATTGACGGTAGCGCGGACGATTCGAGCAATCCGAATTCGCTGAATAACAAGGTACTGCTGTCGCTCCTTGGCTACGAAATCGCGGGGATACCCTGCCGCTCGTTCAACGGGGCCGGCGTCGAGGACACGACCAGCAACCAGTCCACTAACAATATTCCGCGCGTGAGCTGCAGGGGCGGCGCCACCATCACCCTCGAGGACTTTGTCACTGGCGGCGGGCCGGGCTCGAGCAGGCCGGACTACCCGCTGCACCTGTACACCTGTCTTGATCCGGCAGGTACGGCACCGTCGAGCGGTGGATTCGACCCGCAAATCTGCAGCCAGATTCGGGTCGATGACTTCAACTATCAGGGCATCGAGGGGTGGATCAACAGTATGTTGTTCGGCTCGCCTGACGACACCGGCGTCGATCCGGCGTCGATCGTAGGCATCATCAATAGCGGCACGAGCGGGCAGTTCACGACGGCGCAGCTGCAGTTCCTTCACCAGGCGAATTACCCGATCATCGCCCTCCTCCAGAAGACCAGCAACCCGGAAGCACGCAAAAGCATGGCGCGCAGGATGCGGGTCGGGATCCGCAATTGTGTGGCCGCCCAGCTCGGCAGCGCGCTGTACCGGGGAGCCGCGGCCGTCGGCAACAACAATTCCTACGTTCTGACTGACGAGGCAAAGCACAACATCGAGCGGCTCCGGAATGACTTCCTGGAGCGGCAGCAAAGCTGCGACCATGACCGTTCGGTACTGGAAATCGCCCAGATGCTGAACCAGGCCGCGATCCTCAACGGTTTCACTAACCGGTAACCGCCATGTTTCCAGATCAAGTCATCTATACGGCGAATGGCGACCTGACGACGCTGAACGCGATCCTGAACACGGTGGCGATGGTGTGTCAGGAAGATATGCTGGTGTGGGGGTTCGCCCTGCTGGCGGCGATGTGGTCGCTCCTCATGATGACGACGGCGGCCGCCGGCGGGGCGCCTGGTGGTACGGCCGGCGCCGATCTGGGCAAACGGGCGGTCGCCCTGCTGATCCCGTTTTGCCTGGCCATCTTCCTGACCTCTCCGACACTGAAGACGACGGTGACCGTCGAAAGTGGCATGACCGGGGCGACGACCTCGGTCGACAATGTGCCTTTGCTGATATCGATCGCGCCGGCGACGGCAAGCCTGGTTTCGACAAGCGTCGGCGATAAGGTCAGGACCGCCATGCAGGCGACTGGCACGGACTACGCCTCTATCTCGGCAGCAAACCGCGGTTTCATCAATCCCTTGAAAACCCTGTTGACGTCGCGCACCGCGGTGCTGCGGTTGGGGGGGATTCCCTCGAAGGTCAATGCAGTCCTGAGCGCCTGTCTGAATTCTGATTCCGGCGCCGATTACGCCCAGATCGCCGATCGGGTCCTCTTTGCCGGCAACCTGACCGGAGCCGCGGCGGGTCCAGCGTCGATTTCGGTGTGGTCGGACGTGGGATCGGAACGCACGTCGATCGGCATGTTACTGGCCGAGGCGGCGCAAAACACGACCGCCATCGTCACCCAGGTTCAGGTAGGAACGAATCACATTGCCACGTGCGCGGACGCGGCCGCCCAGGTCGGCGCCGACATCGACGCGGCGCTTAGGTCCGACGCATTCCGTCGCGTCGTGCAAGGCGCCGTGAATGCAGCGGACCAGCCGAACGCCAACGGTGACTTTACGATCGCAGGAATCGCCAGCCAGTACGCGGCGGTACGCACCGCGAATCTGACCTCTGGCGGGCTCGCCGGCGGCGTGGCCCAAGCCAACGCCGAGGTGATCAACCTGCTGTTTGCGGAGTTGGTGAAGAACGACCTGGACTGCCTGCGCGCCGACGGCACCAACAAGAGCACCTGTCTGGCGATGGCGGTGCAGGCGAATGAAATCGAGCGCAACAACATCCAGGCTGCCGCCAACGGCTTCGAATCGCTGATGTACGCCGGCGCGTTCGCTAACCAGATCACGGCCGTGATCATTGGGCTCGGTCCGGTGATCATCCTGTTCATGATGTGGTCGGGCGTCGGCGCCGCGCGGAACATGAAGGTGGCCGTGCACATGATCGTCTGGCCGCTCCTGATTATGAACGTCGGCGCCGAGCTCATCAATGGGATGATCTACATCCAGGTTTCGAACTTCATGCGTGCGATCGCGCAGGGCGGCTTCATCAACCAGTCGACCGCGGTGGAGGTCTACAAGAACTTCTCGCTCGAGATCGGCACGGCCAGCCACCTGATGGCGACCTTGCCGATCCTGATGTCGACCATCTTCGCCCTCGGTCAGTCGGCCGCACTGGTGAAGATATCCGATTCGATGGCGTCGGGCTCGAAAGACGAGAGCAAGTCCGTCAACCCGGCGCCCGTAGACGCGACGCCGCTGGTCACGAACAGCAGCGTGGCGAAGGCAGAGCAAGGTGTTGGCGGCACGAACGTCAGCCTCACGGGCGCCGTGCCGGCGATCGCGACGAACGCCCAGTTTGGGAGTTTGCATCGCGAGGCCTCCAACAGCCTGACTTCCGCGCACCAGAAGATGCAGTCGATAACCGACGGGCAAACCAACATGCAGTCCTGGACGCGTGCATTCCAGACCGGGGACTACAAGAAGCTCGGGGTCACGGAGTCGACGTTCAAGGCGTTGAGGGACGAGTACAGCCGCAACTACTCGGCGATCCAGGCCGGGAAATCGGGACATGCGGTCACTTCCGACAAGCAGAACGCGAACAATACACAGCAGAGCCTGGGCGCCAGCGCCGAGCTGAGCGTCGGGCCTCCCCTATCCGGCAAGGGTGGCCTGTTCGGCGTCAGCGGCGGGGCCAGCGTCAAGGGACAGCACACCACTTCCACTGGAGCGACCGACTCGATGTCCGCCGGCCGCAGGGTCGAACAGGACCAAAGTGTGGCGAAGTCGCAGGCACTGGCGAAAACATTCAACACGGCGCTGCAGAGCGACAAGTTCAAAAATATCGGTACCGACGAGGCACGCACGCTGCAGCACTCGCTTGGCGTACAACGGCAATATGCCAAAACGCTTTCCGAGTCCAAGTCGCTTTCCGATGTTGCGTCCGATGCGGTCAAGCGATCCTCCGGTTTCGTGTCCCTCAATGCCCAGATTGGCGGCAAGGAAGTCGCCAACCAGATGAAGACAAATCCCGAATACCAGCGCTTCCAGCTCAACCAGGGACGTTTGTTCGGGAATTCTGCGTCAGCTCAGCCATACCTTGAGCGGGCACGGCATGATATGGGCGCGGGGGTGACCGACCGCATCGTCGGGGATGACCGGGCAAACGAAGCAATGGCGCGGCACCGCGCTGCTTACCTCCTGGCTTCCGACGAGAACGCAAGGCCGGAGGACCGGCTCCGAGCGAACGAGTTCCTGATGGGATCGGTAAATGCCATGATCGCAGCCCAGTTCGCGACGGCGGACCTCCAGCCTCGCGCCCATTTCGACATCGCTTCGCCAACGGATCATAGTGGCGTGAACGCGGCCGGACTGGTCAAGCAGGTCCCGACGGGACCGCGGGCCCAGCCTGCGAGGGGAACTGGCAAATCGGGTGCCGCAGGCGGCGAGCGGTCGGTGGCCGAGCAGCTTGTCGGCGGCTACACATTCGCCACCGAGGTCGCACATGGGGTTAAAGGCGTTGCAGACACGGTCCACGCGGATCGCGCTTCGGGCGAGCGGGCTGCGGCCGAGTCAGGCCTCGACCAGAACGGCAGCGGCACCAATGCGCGCGCCGTTGCCAATACGCTGCACAACACGGTGCTTTCAGGGAAGCGCACCGAGTTACCAGCGAAAAAATAAGTCGTTGTTTTCTCAATCCGTTAGCATGGGAGCAGGTCATGAACAAGAGGCAAAATGCTTTCGCTGCACTCGCGGCGCACAAGATCAGCAAAAAGGAGAAGTATTCCTGGATAGCGGCCGGTGTCGCCATCGTCGTGCTGCTGCTCGCCTGGTGGGCTCGCAGCAGCGTTTGAGGAGGTCATATGTTTAAAAAATGGTTCTCGAAAATTCCGAAGTTGTTCAGCCTGGGGACGACTTACCGCCCGAGCCGAGGGCCGGACCTGGGGCATTCAACGGGCATGAACATCGATGGGACGCCGATGGTGGGTAATGTCGACATCCGTGGCCGCAACTTCGGCACGGGTGACGGGCCATGGCGCCGTTGACGGCCTAGCGCGTGACGGCTGCAGCGCCGGCAATGCCGGCCAAAAAAAAGGGGCGATTTACAGGCAGGATCGCGAACACGGTCTACTCGGCCGCGCTGCTGGCGATGCTTTATGACTGGCCCCACCAGGTCTATCAGAAGCTCGGCCCACGCATGGGCGCCGCCACTGCGCGCGAACAATTTATCGTCCAGGAAGTCGACGACTATGCGCGCCGGCTGCGTCTTCGACTCAATCCGACCTTCGTCATCGGCAGTGCCGCAGCGGCGGCCGGCGCGTTCTCCGGTAATGCCGTCATCGTCGTCTCACCCGGGATGCTCGACCCCGAAAAATTCAGCGATAACGATGTGCGCTTCATTCTTGCCCACGAGGTCGGCCATGTGGCGCGACTGGACGCCTACCGGTTCTGGACGCGCTGGACCGATAGCGGCGCGGCGGCGCGCGAGCTCGACGCGGACCGGATCGCCGTCCGGCTGGTCGGATGTGGGGCAATGAAGGAAACCGTTGCGCGGCACTGGCACGAGTTCCTGAAAGGCTATCAGGAAGAAGGAGACCACCATCCGCATCCGGACACGCGCTTGATCGAAGTGTGTGGCCGTCCACGCAATGAACAGTGATTGGCGGTCACGCCGGTTGATCGAGATCCGCGTCGTGGGGCGACGGCGGGTGCCAGGATGATCGGTCGTTGCAGGAACCTGGTATGTTTGGAGATCACGCTCGACTTTCGCGCGCGAAAGTCGAGCAGGTTTGCTACCCGGCCTTTTGTCCCTCGGTCTCTTGGTCGCCAAGCGCCTCTTCCGTAGGTTTTTCTCCCGGCGAGATCGGTGTGAACTGAAGACCGAGCTGACCGAGGCTTGGAATACCGTCTCCCAACTCGAGTAACTGGTTTTCTTCCCGGAGCTTCAACACCTGGGCCTTTGCTTCGACCAGAGATATGTCACGATTTTTCCAGAGCAGGACTTTGATGCTCTTTTCGGTGACGTCATACATCCTGGCAATTTGGCCGATGCTCACACCCTTGTAGATGAGCTGAGTCCAGATGTCGTAACGCCTGTTGACGATATCACTCGTCGGTATCTTCAGCTTATGCCGGTAGTTGAACACCTGCATGTGATTGATGCCTTCAACACTACGGGCAATACGTGTGTCCGAGAAGCCCATCTCAAAGCCTTGACGAATCGCTGCCTTCTGTTCGGTTCTAAGCATGATTTGTTAAAGGCAGTATCGAAGTGGATGCCACAAAAAGTTGTAAAACAGTAATTATAAAGCAAGCCACGAAAACTATCACGTGTTTGTACCGTTGAGGGTCAACTTTACCAGAGGGCCCCGCAGTTATCGGCGCCGTCCATGAAGGGTGCGTAGAATGGGGAGAATGATGGTAGACGTGTGGTTTGTGTGCCTGGCCGCGATTGCCTTGCCACAGATGCTTTGACAATCAGGCATCTGCTATACTGTGTTTTTATACAGCATTGTGTATGTCATGTTCGTCCGTGTCGCTCAGCTATTCGAAGATGGCAGACCCCTTCCCCGCCATCGGTCTATAACAGCCCAGCCTGTACACATGGGCTATCTTACCTTGACCGAACAGTATGACCAGGACTTCCGCCGCAGCATGACCTATGCTGTTCTACGCGATATAAAGGTCGGTGCAGACGTGCTGCCCCGCCTGCGCGATGCAGTGGTGCGTTGGATTGGGGACGGTTGCATGACGATCAGCGGCTTTGAACTCGACAATACAACGAAAGAATGCACGGTGCAGTCTTGGTACGTCCAAGTCGTTAACGATGACGCTGACAGCTGAACTGGCACCGGATTATGCTACTTTGCATGGCGGCTCGCCTCCCTCGACTGGCCCTTGAGGCGTTTTCCCGAGCATGCTTCGGATCCAGGATATGCGTTAGTGGAACGAGCCGGTGACCGCAGTATTGGCATCGGCCTGGGGAGCAGCTATCAGCAACGGCATGCCCCGTGGGGCATTCTCATGCTTACGCCCGACATGGAGATGTTTGACTGCGACGTTTTACCGCAAGCGTGGTTGCGGGATACGCGGGCGCATGGCTTGCCGCAGTTCACACCTTAGGTGGCCCAACGAATGTGATGTTGCGATTCAGTGCTCCAATGAATTTCCTTCACTGGATTATTGACCAGTTAGCTGGTCGTAAGGCGCCGACCATCGGTCCATTCGGGCTCCCAACTTTTGGCGCCATTCTGTTCGTTTCCACCGGTCGCTACCCAGGAATCGCCTAGTTCATTCACGGCAATGCAGCCATCCCGCCAATGTTCGGGATTGCGTAATTCATCTACCCAGCCTTGCACCTTGCCGCCGAAAAACACAATCAAACCGTCTCGGCCAGTATAGCCGTGCTGTGCGCGCCAATGCAGTGCCGTGACCACCATCGCCAAATGGGCTGCGCGCTCTTGTCCCTTTTGATCAAGCAGTAGGTCGCCTCCCCTTGCAAGCAAATTGAGTCCTGCTGCCGCGTCGAGGAGATCCCGGCTGGTTGTGTCAAAACTTACTGTTTCTAGCGCGAGGGCGGCGGAAATCAGCTGGGATCGGCTCTGCACTAGTCGGCCAGCGGCTTGGTCGCTCAGCACGTCTACGGCATCTTGTAAGCTCATCTTCTGACCTCCGAAATGTAGCGACATTCTCCGAGCTGTTTGTCTACCGGCTCCAGTATAGCGCTGACTGTATAGCCACGTTCAGGCGCGGAAGACGATGCACATTTCACCTAGCTGGGCCATCGAATTTGTATTCCTCGGACACGCGAGAGCGAGAGAGCACATGTAGCAACTTTGAAATCTCAAGCTACACACTTTCGCGCGCGAAAGTCGCAGGGACTTGTTTGGCGTAGGCCCGTCGTCTCCGGGGTACTTGCAGTGGCTGAAATGCAATACCTGAGATTCTTAACTGAACTGCGTACTTCGTCGTTATTGGAGAAGCTACGATAGATAAGCAAAGGCTACGCTGGGGCCATCGGTATCGTACGGTAGATGAGGTAGTCGGAAATCGCGGCCAATGCGCGATTATTTCGCTGCAGCTGCTTGGTCCTTGGGTGTACCGACCCCGGCTGCCTCCTCCAGTGAGGAGTTCATCTTGCTGAGCATGGCATACCCCAGCGCTGCGGCACCAAGAATGATGATCAAGCCGAAGCCAGAAATCAATGAGGTGCCGATATCGCGTAACCAGCCGCCAAGTGTTTTCTTTTCGTCGAACCGGGCCTCAATGCGAGTCATGGACGATGCGACTTGGGACTCAAGCGAAGTAAATTTGGTCGCTAGTTCAGACTGCACAACTTCGGCAGCAAGAACTGCCATTTTTTCTTCAAGCAGCTTGTTCGCAAACAGCGTAGCTAGTTGTTCCCCTCGCTGCTTGAAGCTTGCTACACTTTCTGGAAGTGCCAAAATCCTGACGAATTCCTTTTCCTCGTCCGGAGAGGGTTGACGACCATGATCAAGGACGAATTTGTCACGCCATTCCACTTTGCTTCGCTTATATACGAAGTAAGCTAGCGCGCCCGGAACATCGTTGGGACCAGAAACCAGAAGTGGATAAAGATATTGCAAATGTTACTTGCCCTTCTGTAGTTCCAACGAGGTTTCAATTACAGCGCCCGATGTTGCTTTGACAAGATCGCCGCTTGAGAATTGGACAGTAGTAAGAAGTTTTCTGGTTCGATCAGAAAGTTGGGGGGGCGAGTTGCCGTTCATCTTCTCGCCGACGCGACGCACGTCTTCACGAGAGAAAACCGGGCTGAATGCAAACATGGTGCCTCCTTGGCAGTTTGTATCGCTAGCATTCAGTATACCACGTGAACCCTAGCCTAGGAGCAGTGGAAAAGTGCTTATAAACAACATCTTCTATTGCAGTGCGGCCTACTGTGCCTCATCGATCATCATACATAACACACCTGGAGCCTCACGTTCTTGACTCGCATAGGTCGAATGTGCAGAGAACAACCTCGGGCTTCTGCTAGCGGAAATTTGAATTTCTAACACTGCAATCAGGCACTTGGCCACATGCGGCCGCCCCGGCTCTCGCGGACGCTGGTTTGTGAGCCAGTCCGAGATGGGTCAACTATTCGGTTGCTCGAAATAGTTTGGCTCAGCCTCGGTCGGCACTATGTAGCCGAGCGGTGCGAACAGGCGATTCAGTAGGCCCTCCGTCATTGCTACGCCCATACCCCAGAAGTCGAAGCGACCGAACAGCTTGGATTCGCGCGTTTCGGGAAGCTCTTGACCTTCCTACCGTTGGAAGCCCTACGCTTCTTCTCACACTTTAAATAAGGAGGTTTGTATGGAGTTTCACATCGACAACATGACCTGCGGCGGTTGTGCGCGCGGCGTCACGAGGGCTATTCAGTCGGTCGACGCGAATGCACAGGTAACTGCTGATCCTCCGAAGCGTACCGTGCAAGTTGTGGCCTCTGCTACACGCGCCGAACTCGAGCACGCTCTGACCGAAGCAGGTTTCCCCCCGCGGGCTTTATAAGGTCCCTGCCCCCCGCCGGGGTGCACGTCCGGGCATACGGACCTCATCCCCGGCGGGGACCTGTTGTTGCGCTCATTAAAGGCCCCGGTTCCCAAGCCGCACAGCCTGGAGCGCGGTTCCAGTTAATTTCCGGCCGACGCCATGCTGCGGAAGACAGACGTCATGCCTGGCTGCAGCTGAGATTTCGCATCACCATCGTCAGGATGTTCGAGCTTAGCTAAAATCGGACATTCCGGTCTCTCATCACCTGCGCAACAGCTGACCAGCTCCTGCAAGGTGTCCGCCATTTCCCGCAGACTTTCAATCCGCTTTTCAAGCTCGACAATGTGGGCCTGCGCCAGACGTTTAACGTCAGCGCTTTGCCGTGCGCGATCGCTCCACAAGCTGAGCAATTCCCCAATTTCTGCTACCGAAAACCCGAGATCCCGTGCACGGCGGATAAAACCCAAGCGGTGCACATCGTTCCGTGCATATGCACGGTAGCCCGACTCGGTGCGGGCCGCGGGTGGGATCAGCCCGGTGTCCTCGTAGTAGCGGATCATCTTGGCTGACACGCCTGATGCCTTGGATGCTTCACCGATGTTCATCTGTTTTCTCCCTTTTCATTCACCAGTAGCGGCAGCCTGAAGCCCCGCAGGCGCAACGCATTGCCCAGGACGAAAACGCTGGACAATGCCATCGCGCCGGCGGCAAAGACCGGCGACAGCAAGACGCCATTGACTGGGTACAGCATGCCGGCTGCCACGGGAATCAAGGCAGTGTTGTAGGCGAAAGCCCAGAAAAGATTCTGGCGGATGTTACCGATGGTCGCTTTCGATAGCGCAATGGCGTTGGGTACGCCTTGCAAACTGCCTGACATCAGTACCACGTCCGCAGCTTCCATCGCAATGTCGGTACCAGTGCCAATCGCAAGGCCCACCTCCGCCTCGGCCAACGCCGGCGCATCATTGATGCCATCGCCCACATAAGCCACGGACCCGTGCGCAGCGCGAAGGCGCCGGATCGCTTCGACTTTACCTTCGGGTAGTACCTCAGCAACAACCTCGTCGATACCGAGACGTGCAGCGATCGCCCTGGCGGTACGTTCGTTATCTCCGGTGATCATCGCGACCTTTAGACCCAGCTGATGCAGCGTCGAGATCGCAGCTGGCGTGCTCTCCTTGATCGGGTCGGCGACGGCGATGATCGCCGCCAGGCGCCCATCGACTGCTGCGTAAAGCGGCGATTTTCCTTCGCGACCCAGCCTCTCGGCGGTTTGCGCGAACGTCCCGACATCCAGGCCCAGCGACCGCATGTAGCGGTCTGCACCGATCTCCACGCGCACGCCGTCGACATTGGCACACACGCCCATACCGGTGACGGACTCAAACTCGGCTGGCGCGGCAAGCCCAAGGCCTTCTTTCTCCGCAGCCTCGACAATAGCGCGGGCAATCGGGTGTTCTGAGCGCGATTCCACGGCCGCAATGTGGGCCAATACATCGGCTCGCACGAAAGTGTCAACAACTTCGAGATCGGTCAGCACTGGTTTCCCTTCGGTCAGGGTTCCGGTTTTGTCCATGGCCACCACTTTGGCGTCCTTCAACAGTTGCAGCGCCTCGCCCTTTCGAAACAACACCCCCAGCTCCGCGCCGCGCCCGGTACCGACCATGATCGACGTCGGTGTCGCTAATCCCATGGCGCAAGGACAAGCAATGATGAGCACTGCAACGGCGTTCACCAAGGCAAAATTCAGCGCTGGTGAAGGGCCAAAGGCCAGCCAGACCAGGAAGGTGATCGAGGCAGCAATCATTACGGCCGGTACGAACCACATCGTTACCCTGTCGACGACAGCCTGGATCGGCAATTTGGAGCCTTGGGCCTGCTCGACCAGGCGAATGATCTGGGCAAGCACGGTGTGCCCGCCCACCGCCGTGGCCCGCAGAGTAAAGGCGCCCCTCTGATTGACGGTCCCGCCTACCACCGCACTCCCAGCCCGTTTCTGTACCGGGATGGGCTCGCCGGTGATCATGGATTCGTCGACGTAACTGTCGCCGCCGGTGACCTCTCCGTCGACTGGAACACGCTCGCCTGGGCGTACCTCGACGATATCGTCAGCTACGACATCGCCAATGGGTATATCGATTGGGCGCCCGCTGCGCACCACGTGGGCAACTTTGGGCTGCAGGCCCACCAACCGCTGGATTGCCTGTGAAGTCCGTCCCTTTGCCCGGGCTTCGAGAAATCGTCCCAGAAGGATCAGCGCCACGATCACGGCAGCTGCTTCGAAGTAGACGTTGACCGTGCCAGCCGGCAGCACGCCAGGCGTGAATGTGGCCACCACTGAGTACGCGTACGCTGCCAGCGTACCGACCGCCACGAGTGAATTCATGTCGGGTGCCAGCCGCAGCAGCGCGGGGAAACCTTTCGTATAAAAGCGGCGCCCCGGGACCAGTAGCACCAGCGTAGTCAGCAGGAACTGCAGGTACCAGCTCGACTCTCTGCCGAGAGTGTCCATTACCCAATGGTGCATGGACGGAATCAGGTGTGGGCCCATTTCGAGAATGAACACGGGCAACGCAAGAGCGGACGCAATCACCAGGTCGCGCTTGATCGACAGCCGCTCCGCGTCCTTTCTCGACGCAGCGTCGTCATCGCCAGACCGGGCAAGGGCGTCGAGGATACGGGCGTCGTAGCCGGCTTTGTCGATAGCTTCCACCAGGGCGTCGGTCGATGCCGTACCCCGTACCGTCGCACGCTCCGTGGCCAGGTTCACCGTGGCCTGAGTCACGCCTGGCACGGCCTGGAGCGCACGCTCGACGCGCCCGACGCAGGACGCGCAGGTCATGCCCTCGACAGATAGTTCGATCGTCTGAGCAGGAACATCATAGCCAGCCTTCTCGATCGCCTGCACCAAGGCAGTACGGTCGACTGTACCGTTTCTGCTGGGTCGTACTTCCGCGCGCTCCGTTGCGAGGTTGACCGCGACGCTGCCCACGCCATCGACCTTTCGGAGTGCCGCTTCCACCCGCCCGACGCAGGACGCACAGGTCATCCCCTCGATCGGCAGGCTCATGATGGACGGGCCGACGCCCGCCAGATTCTTGTTCGACATACCGGTCCTTCCTGACTCAGTGTTCACCATACTGACACCGTACACCTTGCCATCATAGGAAGGTCAAGAAAAAACGGCGAGCTAGCCCGAGCGGGTGCCGGGACCCTGGTTTGGGAATGAATCCTGAGAATACTTCAGCGAGCCCGTGACACTCGGCACGCATGCCAATGCATACTGGAGCGTGACACGCGCGACGTATGTATTGCAGGTAAACGAATGCGGGAAATGTGCGCAAGATCGGCAACGATAGCCGCTCAGTGAGGTCCACCGAAGTGCCCGACTATTTTCGTGTAAACTCCGCGGTCACAAGGGACAGCACATGAGCATTTTTACTATCGGCTACGAAGGCCTGGACATCGAAAATTTCCTGGCACTGCTCAGACTAGGCAATGTAGAGACCGTTGTCGACATCCGCGAACTGCCGCTCTCGCGCAAGCGCGGCTTCTCAAAGAATGGACTACGCGAAATTCTTAGCGCTAACGGCTTTCACTATCGGCATATCTCCGAGCTTGGGTGCCCGAAACCAATACGGGACCAATATCGGCAAGACGGAGATTGGCAGCGCTATACGAAGGATTTCAAGCGCTACCTTGCTGGCAAAGGGGAAATCATTGCCGAGCTATCCGAAATGGCAGAGGCTTCCCATTGTGCTCTACTGTGCTTCGAGGCGAATTACCGCATGTGCCATAGGAGCTTTGTTGCGGCTGCCGTGCGGCATGCCAGTGGCGCCGAAGTACAGCATCTCTCCAAAGCTGCAGTTAAAACAGAGATGGCTGCAGGCCCGCAGAACGGTCTGCTTTTGGCGGATACAGAAGGCTGATTATCAGCCACTGGTGCTGAAACCGGTGGATGTTTCCCATCATAAACATCGGGTCTTTCTTGCTGAAGTCGCCTTCTAGCTTAGCGCGAAACTTCACTTCCCACTCGGCCCCGTAGTCCTTCCGACACGTGCGATAAAGCATGCCGACCTTCCAGTCGACAATCTTATGCTTGCATACGCGCTCGCCTTCAGGTGTATCGCAGATGTAGTGGTAGTAAAAATCGAATGGAAGCTTTTCCAGTAGTTTGAGCTGTTTGCGTTGTTCGTCGGGGGAGAACAGGTTACCCTGACTTTGCTGTTGTACTAACTTGGCCATCTCTTCTTCCGTCCATTCCGGATGCTGTACCGGCGAGATTTCGAGCTTGACCGAGGACTTCGGGCGCAATATCGCCAAGCTGATTTGTCGACGCTCCCGTGCCGCTTCCATAGCTGTAAAGCTGTCGAACATCGGTAACTTCTCCCACCATGGTCGACGCAGATTCCAGCCCCTTGTCGTGAGGATTTTGTCGCCGGTTTGAACTGTGTCGACAAAAACGCGATGACTTTCCGGACGGTGATCAGCAGGCGGCTTCTCAATTCTGACAGTGATCCACTGCCACTTCTCGAATTGCTGAGGCGTGGAAATCATACGGAATGGCACAGGATATAAGCGCCGCGCCAGACCATCTTCATTGATTCCCGCAACGCAGGACGTCTCGGTGTGCTTCGCGCTAGGTGAAGGGTAGGTCTTTGCCAGTATGAGAATGCGCTCGACTTTACTTGCCATCGGTGCCCGTCCGGAGGAATGTTAGTTGCGTTATATTCCGTATCAGAACCATATATTAACCCGCTTCCCTGACCAAGTATCGAAAAGCAATGTACGTTCTTCGGGGTCGGCAGGTATGTTGGAATCGCTTGCGGGAAACGCAGCCGCTGCTGAACCCGGAATCTTAGCCACACCAAGGCGGTCGCAGCGTATACACCGCCTTAGGCTGCGTACACCCGCTTGCTAGCTGCTTGATACAGCGTAGGTAACAAGACGAAAATCGCGAGGCTGGCCGCTGCCGCTGCCGCTGCCGCTGCCAGGAGCCAGATCACGCTGCCCCTGCGCAGCCAAATGTAGGGCAGAAAGCAGCCGAAGATTCGGGCGACGGCGGTGGCTACCAACAGCGGCGGCGGTTTTCAGTATCAACGCGATTCTCATCCAGTAGAAAATGTTGCAACATCATAGATGCGTACCATTTGGCTGCGCCCGCTCACTAGCCTGCCGTAATGGGTACAGAAGAAAGACGATGCCTCATGCTATACTTTTCTCCATGGCTGCCCGACGCTTCATCTACCTCGTCTTGACGATCCTCGCTCTTCAGCTCAGCTGGAGCGTGGTCGCTGCGTATTGCGAGCATGAATCCGGTCGCGCCGCCCAGCATTTCGGCCATCACTCGTCGGAAGCCGAGGGGCACAAGGTCGCCTTCGACGGAAAGGACCAGCCTTCGGGTTCGGCAAAGAAAACAATCGTGCATTCGCACTGTTCGTCCTGTTCCCACATCTCCTTATCCTTCGACGCTCTTCCAGTAGCGGTAGCAATCCTGGAACCTGTTCGTGTCGTTCCCCCAGCTATTTCCCCGCACTACTCTTCCTCGTACTCCGCTCGCCCCGAGCGGCCTCAATGGATCTCCGCCGTCTGATTCGGCGGCAGATCGTATAAATCCACTCATCGTTGTGCGGGAGGGCTGGAAGGCCGTCCCGATACGTCTCGCTGCTGAATAGCCTTCGTTTTCAACAACCGGAGTTATTCATGCATTCCAAGTATTTCGTCCTCGGGGCGGCTGTGCTATTTGCACAGGCGTTGCCGAGTGCTGCGCAGATGACTGCGCAGCCGGTGTTGCCTGGGGCAACCCAGCAGTCCTCCATGGCCACAAGCGCGCCGCTGACGCTCGAGCAGGCCGTCGCCAAGGCCCTGGCCGCCAACCCGACCCTGCGCGCAGCCGCGCTCGACGTGGCGATTGCCGAGGGTGCGCGCCGCCAGGCCGGCGTGTTTCGCAATCCAGAGGTCTCTTTTGTCCGCGAGGGAACCCAGCGCGGCACCCGCACCCAAACAGTTCAGCTCAGCCAGGTGCTCGAGCTTGGCGGCAAGCGCTCGGCCCGCATCAGGCTGGCCGAGCGTGAGCGCAGCCTGGCGGAAGGTAACCTTGGCGTTGCGCGCACAGACCTGCGCGCCGATGTCACCACCGCCTACTTCGACGCACTCGGTGCGCAGGAGCGGCTCCAAGTCGCGCAAGCTTCGCTCGACGTCGCCAGCAAGGCTGCCTATGCCGCCGAAAGACGGGTCGCAGCTGGCCGCGTCTCGCCTGTCGAGCAGGACCGCGCTGGCGTGGCCCAAGCAACGGCACGCCTCGAGCTCGCTCAGGCGCAGAGCGAGTTGTCGATCGCCATGCTCACGCTCGCCGCCTACTGGGGCGAGACGATCGCGGTTTCGCAGCCTCTGGCAATTCCCGCACTCGACCTGGCGCTGCCCCCGGCGCTGGACGAGCTGCAGCGGCGACTCGATGCCTCGCCACAGATGCGGCGCTCGCGCCTGCAGCTGGAGCGCGAGGAAGCCCAGGTTGGCCTCGATCGCTCCCAGCGCATGCCCGACGTCACCCTGATGGTCGGCAGGCAAAAGGATGACGAAATCGGCCGCTCGCAAACCGTGCTCGGCGTTTCGCTGCCGATTCCCCTGTTCAACCGGAATCAGGGCAGTCTCCAGGCATCGCTCTCGCGGGCTGAAAAGGCGCGGACGGAACTCGAGGCGGAGCGGCTGCGGTTGCACCAGTCCCTGACGACTGCGTACCAGCGGGCGCAGCTCTCCCGCGAGCAGGTGCGCACCATGCGTGAAGACGTTTTGCCAAGGGCGCAGCGCGTGTTCGATGCGGCCGTGACAGGGTTTGAAGCAGGCAAGTTCAGCTTCCTCGACGTCCTCGACGCCCAGCGCACGCTGCTGCAAATCCGCACCCAGTACATCCAGGCGCTGTACGACCGCTACCGCGCCGTCGCGCACCTTGGCCGCTACGTCGACACCGACGGCGCCAACCCAAATAACAGGATCTCCCCATGAAGTTCAACATCGACAAAAAGTCCACATTCTCCATCCTGGCCGTTGTTGCCGTAGGTATTGTTCTCGCGCTTGCCATTCTGTTCTGGAAAAAGGATGCCCCCGCTGCGCAAGGTGAAAGCGAACACGCAGAGGAAACAACGGAGAAGTCTGCCCCCAAGGAAGGAGGTCATGCCGAAGACAAGGAAAAAGGCCACGCCGACGCCGCGCCCGGCCTAATCAAGATGACTCCCCAGCAAATCCAGGGCGCCGGCATCGTGACCGCCAGGGCGGCCGCAGCCAGCGTTGACACGGCCGTGACCCTCCCTGGCGAAGTGCATTTCAACGAGGACCGCACGGCACACGTCGTTCCACGGGTCGCCGGTGTCGTCGAATCTGTCTCCGCCTCGCTCGGCCAGGACGTCAAGAAGGGCCAGGCACTGGCCGAGATTGCGAGCGCGGAGCTGGCTGAACTGCGCAGCGCTGCCCTGGCTGCGGACAAGCGCCTGGGATTCGCCCGCGTGACCTACGAGCGCGAGAAGAAGCTGTGGGAAGACAAGATCTCGGCCCAGCAGGATTATCTGCAGGCCGAGCAGCAATACCGCGAGGCCCAGATTGAAGCACAGTCGGCGCGGTCGAAACTTACCGCGCTGGGGGCCGGGCCAGGCTCGGGCACCCTCAACCGGTACGTATTACGCGCGCCTTTCAATGGCGTGGTGGTTGAAAAACATTTGGTGCAGGGCGAGGCCGTCAAGGAAGACGCCAACGCCTTCGTACTGTCCGACCTGTCGAAGGTGTGGGTGCAAATTGTGGTCAGCCCGAAAGACCTGCAGATGATCCGTGTCGGCCAGAGCGTAACCATCCGATCTTCCGCTGGCGGCGAATCCGTCAACGGCAAGGTGAGCTACGTGGGCAACATGCTGGGTGAACAGACCCGGACTGCGACCGCCCGCGTCGTGATCGATAACCCGGGCCTCGCCTGGCGTCCCGGCCTGTTCGTGAACGTCTCGGTCGTTCGTGGCAAGAAGGACGCGGCCGTAACAGTACAGGCAGACGCTGTTCAGACGATCGAAGGCAAGCCAGTCGTATTCGTCAAGGCAGCCGAGGGCTTCCGCGCACAGCCCGTTACCACTGGAGCGGGCGACGGCAAGATCGTGGAGATCGTCCAGGGATTGAGTGCTGGTGCCGAATACGTCGCAACGGGAAGCTTCGTTGTGAAGGCCGAGCAAGGCAAAGGTAGTGCCGAGCACGAGCACTGAAACAAGGAACCGACATGTTTGAACGAATAATTCGCTTTGCCATCGAGCACCGGTGGCTCGTCATGCTGGCCGTCGTCGCTATGGCGGCCGTGGGCATCTACAACTACCAGAAACTGCCGATCGACGCAGTACCTGACATTACCAATGTCCAGGTCCAGATCAACACGTCGGCGGCCGGCTATTCACCGCTCGAAGTCGAGCAGCGCGTCACCTTCCCGATTGAGACGGTCATGGCCGGCCTCCCTGGTCTGGAAGAAACACGCTCGCTGTCGCGTTACGGTTTGTCGCAGGTGACCGTCATCTTCAAGGACGGGACGGACATTTATTTTGCCCGCCAGCTCGTCAACCAGAGGATCCAGGAGGCCAGGGAAAACCTGCCTGGCGGTGTGGTGCCGATGATGGGCCCGATCTCGACCGGCCTGGGCGAGATCTACCTGTGGACGGTCGAAAGCGAGCCAGGTGCGAAGAAGCCTGACGGCACGCTTTATACCCCGACTGACCTGCGCGAAATCCAGGACTGGATCATCAAGCCGCAATTGCGCCAGGTGGCCGGCGTCACCGAAATCAACTCCATCGGTGGCTTCGCCAAGGAGTACCTGATCGCTCCTGATCCTGCAAAGCTCAGTTCTTACGGCCTGTCGCTGGCCGACGTCGTGGGCTCGATCGACCAGAACAATAACAACGTCGGTGCCGGCTACATCGAGCGCCGCGGCGAGCAATTCCTGATCCGGGCGCCGGGCCAGGTGCGCACCCTCGACGACATCCGCAACACCATCCTCAGCAACGTCGATGGCGTCCCGATCCGCATACGTGATGTCGCAACCGTCGATATCGGCCGGGAGCTGCGCACCGGCGCCGCGACCGAGAATGGCCGCGAGGTCGTGCTCGGCACAGTGTTCATGCTCATCGGCGAGAACAGCCGTGCCGTTTCCCAGGCGGTGGCAGCCAAGATGGTCGACGTCAATCGCTCACTGCCGAAAGGCGTCAAGGCAGTTCCCGTCTATGACCGCACCGTGCTGGTGGACAAGGCCATCAATACCGTCAAGAAGAACCTGCTCGAGGGCGCGGTCCTCGTGATCGTCATTCTCTTCCTATTCCTCGGGAATATTCGGGCTGCAATCATTACTGCGATGGTTATCCCGCTGGCGATGCTGTTCACGTTCACGGGCATGGTGACCTACAAGGTCAGCGCGAACCTGATGAGCCTCGGTGCGCTGGACTTCGGCATCATCATCGACGGTGCCGTCGTAATCGTCGAGAACTGCGTGCGGCGCCTCGCGCATGCGCAGAACCATCACAAGCGCGAGCTGACCCTGGCCGAGCGCTTCCACGAAGTGTTCGCCGCTGCCAAGGAAGCACGGCGGCCGCTGCTCTTCGGCCAGCTCATCATCATGGTGGTGTACCTGCCGATCTTCGCGCTGTCCGGTGTCGAGGGCAAGATGTTCCATCCGATGGCCTTCGCCGTTGTCGCTGCTTTGCTCGGCGCGATGATCCTGTCGATCACGTTCATCCCTGCCGCCGTCGCCCTGTTCATCGGCAAACGTGTTTCGGAGAAGGAAAACAAGATCATGACGGCGGCCAGTCGCGCCTACGCTCCCATGCTCGAAAAGGTCTTCCGTAACGCCTCGCTTGTCGTCACCAGTGCGATCGTGCTGGTTCTGCTGTCGGGACTATTGGTCACGCGCCTTGGCAGTGAATTTATTCCGAGCCTGAACGAAGGCGACCTCGCGATACAAGCACTGCGTATCCCCGGCACCAGCCTGAGCCAGTCCGTCGAGATGCAGAAGAAAATCGAAGCCGGGCTCAAGGCGAAGTTCCCCGAGATCGACCGGGTGTTCGCTAGGACCGGTACTGCGGAGATCGCGTCGGATCCAATGCCGCCGAACATTTCGGACGGCTACATCATGCTCAGGCCCGAGTCGGACTGGCCAAAGCCGAAGAAGAGCCGGGCCGAGCTGGTCACGGCGATCCAGGAGGAGTCCGAGAAATATGCAGGCAATGCCTACGAATTCTCGCAGCCGATCCAGCTGCGCTTCAACGAGCTGATCTCCGGCGTGCGCAGCGACGTCGCCGTCAAGGTCTTCGGCGACGACATGGATGTGCTGGCGTCGACGGGCCAGGAAATCGCTGAGGTGCTCCAGCGTATTCCCGGTGCGGCCGAAGTGAAGGTCGAGCAAACAGGTGGCTTGCCAATGCTGACTGTAAACATCGACCGCGAGAAGACAGCGCGCTATGGCCTGAATATCGGCGCGGTGCAGGAAGCCCTGGCGATTGCTACCGGCGGCCGTGAAGCCGGCACCATGTTCGAGGGCGACCGCCGCTTTGACATCGTCGTTCGACTCCCGGAAACGTCGCGGGCCGATCTCGACGCCCTCAGGCAGCTTCCGATCTCGCTGCCGGCCAAGGAAGGCAGCGCGACCTCCTTCATTCCCCTGGGGGAGGTGGCAACGCTCGAGTTTACGCCTGGTCCGAACCAGATCAGCCGGGAGAACGGTAAGCGCCGTATTGTCGTGAGCGCGAACGTGCGCGGACGTGATATCGGCACCTTCGTACCTGAGGCAGCTGCGGCGATCGCGAGGGACGTGAAGGTGCCCGCGGGTTACTGGACGAGCTGGGGCGGCACATTCCAGCAGCTCGAATCGGCGACCACGCGCCTGCAGGTGGTCGTGCCGCTTGCCCTGTTCATCGTGTTCACGCTGTTGTTCATGATGTTCAACAACGTGAAAGACGGCTTGCTCGTGTTTACGGGTATCCCGTTCGCCCTCACCGGCGGCGTCATCGCGCTGGCCCTGCGGGGTATTCCGATGTCGATATCCGCAGCGGTCGGGTTCATCGCGCTCTCGGGTGTGGCGGTCCTGAACGGCCTGGTGATGATTTCCTATATCCGGACCTTGCGCGAGGAAGGCATGGGACTGGACCGGGCAATCACGCACGGCGCCTTGACAAGGTTGCGGCCAGTCCTGATGACCGCCCTGGTTGCATCGCTGGGCTTTGTACCGATGGCCATTGCGACCGGTACCGGCGCCGAAGTACAGCGGCCACTGGCGACCGTTGTGATCGGAGGCATCCTGTCCTCGACGGCGCTGACGCTGCTCGTTCTTCCCCTGCTCTACCGGCTTGCGCATCGCAACGATAGCGATGAAGTACCGATGCAGAAGGCGAAAGTCCTCGTCCATTGAGCGTACTGGGCCGCGGGGACTTCTTGCGGCCCAGCCAAGGAGGACGAAATGGGTCGAGACAACCGTGGCCGGTGTTCTCGAAGCACCCGCCGATTTGTCAAGCTGGACCTGGCTGCGCACGGGGTAGCTCTTGTGAGCTGCGCGACTGGAGGAATCGTTCTTGAAAGCGTCATCCTGATGGGAGCAGCCTCGCATCACGTGGCCAGTATCGGATTTCGGCTGTACTCGAAAGAGATGGCCGACGAGCAGACCCGGTCCGGAGCCGGCGACGCGATGTTCTCAGCCGTTCAGCTCATCCTTTGGACGTGCTGCCTGGTGCTCGCCATATGCGTGACTGCGCAGGGAGCGCACGGCCTGTTTCACGCCGAGTCTCTCGATGCCATGGCGATGGCGGGCTTTGCGGCACCGGGAGCAGTCGCCGCAGGCACTACTGCTGCGCTAACGCGCTGGTCTGTTCATGGCGGCCACGGAAGCGACCGGGTAGATGCGCTGCTGTCTGCAGTACCAACTGTAGCTGCTCTCTGTGTCGCCTTTGGTGATCTGGGCGCCGATGCAGGAAGGCTGGATGCGCTTGCCGGTCTTGCTATCGTACTGATGCTTTGTGCGCGTACGGTGATTTATCTGGGGCGGGCGCTGGATTAAATGGCGGTTGAACGGACAGTGCGTCCATTGATATTCAAAGGAGGCGATGAATGAAGCTGCAACAACAACCCGCTGACGCGATACACGACCATCTGGTCGAGGTTATCGGAATTGGCGGTTTAGTCCTGTTCGGAGTAATCATGGTGTTTTTCGGTTGGCTAAAGTACAAGGATCGAAACAATCCTGCAGGGACGAAACCGCGAAAGCGCTCCAAACCGAAGGCAAGGCGAAAGTAGTGCACGCCCCCTCAGGCGAGGCGGTCAGCGGATATCGCGGTCCAGAACACGGCAGGGTATCTCGACATACGAGATCTCCTCGCTTCTGTCACCAGCAGGACAACCATAATCACTACATAAGGGGAAAACGATGGGTTCAGGACACTCTCATGCAGCACTGCCCGGCCAGAGCGAACGACCGCTCTGGATCGCGCTCATCCTCACCACGGCGTTTCTCGTAGCCGAAATTATCGGAGGCATTCTCACCAACAGCCTCGCACTGATTTCGGATGCGGCGCACATGTTCACCGACAGCGCCGCGCTGGCGATCTCGCTGGCAGCGATCCGCATTGGCAGGCGGCCGGCCGACAGCGCGCGTACCTTCGGGTACTACCGCTTCGAGATCCTCGCGGCCGCACTCAATGCCATCCTGCTTCTCCTGGTGGCGACGTACATATTGTACGAAGCGTACCAGCGCCTGGGCAACCCGCCTGAAATCCAGTCGGGAACGATGCTCCTGGTTGCTGCCTTTGGCCTGGTCGTTAACCTCATCAGCATGCGGCTGCTATCGAGCGGCAAGGACAGCAGCCTGAACGTCAAGGGAGCCTACCTGGAGGTATGGAGCGACATGCTCGGGTCGATCGGCGTCATCATCGGCGCCCTCGTGATCCGCTACACCGGCTGGGCCTGGGTCGATTCGGTGATTGCTGTGGGCATCGGGCTGTGGGTGCTGCCGCGCACTTGGACGCTGCTTAAGGCAAGCATGAATGTGCTGCTCGAAGGCGTCCCCGAGGGGCTCGGTATCGACGAGATTAACGAAGCGATCGCCGGCGTGCCGGGTGTGGCCAGTGTGCACGACCTGCATGTCTGGTCGATTACAAGCGGCAAAGCCAGTCTGACGGTCCACGTCGTCCAGAGTGACGACGTCGCCGATCCGCAAGCGCTGTTGATGGCCATCCGCCAGCTGATTGCGAGCAAGTACGACATACATCACGCTACCGTCCAGGTCGAGACGACGCCGTGCGAGCAGGCAATCGAGGGACATATTTTCGGTCCGGCCGCAGGTCACGACCATGCCGAACATGCCGAACATCCTGGCCACCGTGAACATGAGGGAGAAAAGCAATGATCGAACATATCAGGGCAAACCTCGTCGAGGCACGGGAAGCGCTCGATCACCTCATCAACGATGACGCCCAGCTCGCAAATGTCGAGGCGGGGGCCGCCCTCCTCATCGATTCGCTGCGCAGCGGGCGGCGTGTCATCTCGTGTGGGAACGGCGGCTCGATGTGCGACGCAATGCACCTGGCTGAAGAGTTGTCAGGACGGTTCCGCGAGAATCGTCCCGCAATGGCGGCGGTGGCGATCAGCGACCCGAGCTACATTACCTGCGTCGCCAATGACTATGGATACGACCAAGTCTTCGCCCGGTTCGTCGAGGGCAACGGCAGCGCTGGCGACGTCCTGTTCGCAATCAGCACGAGCGGGAGCAGCGCGTCCGTTGTCCTTGCTGCGCAAGCAGCCCGTGCCAAGGGGATGAGGGTGGTCGGGCTGACTGGACGGCCGGGATCGCAGCTCGAGCAATGTGCCGACATCTGCATCTGCACAAGTGCTGGACGCTACGCTGATCGGGTGCAGGAGCTCCATATCAAGGTCATCCATATCCTGATCGAGCTGGTGGAGCGGGCCCTGCAACCATTGAATTACCCCTGAAGGGATGAGCTCACAGGCTGAGTTGGTCTACCGTGGATGGCATAACGCAGGCCGGCTTGCGACCGATCTGCGCGTCGGGCCACCGATGTCGACTGGCGGGAACGCGGCTAGCACGTAGCTCAGCCGGCTCGCAACGTCCGACTTTTGGAGCCGGTGCCTGCCTGACCGCTAACCTGGCTGCGTGCTTCCCGTACTTTAAGCAGACGAAGCCCGTTGAAGACAACGAGCAAGCTTGCGCCCATGTCCGCAAACACGGCCATCCACAGGGTGGCCGAACCGGCGATCGCCAGGACCAGGAACACTGCCTTGATCGTCAGGGCTGCGAGAATATTCTGCTTCAGGATGGCGGCGGCCTGCCTGCTCAAGCGGATGAACTGGGGAATCTTGCGCAGGTCGTCGTCCATCAGCGCCACGTCGGCCGTTTCGATGGCGGTGTCCGTGCCTGCGGCGCCCATTGCAAACCCAATATCGGCCTTCGCCAGTGCCGGCGCGTCGTTGATGCCGTCGCCAACCATGCCGATAATGCCGTATCGCGCAATTTCGTCGCTCACGGCCGCGAGTTTGTCCTCCGGCAGCATGTTTCCCCGGGCGTCGTCGATGCCGACCTGGCGTGCGATGGCCGTTGCCGTCACCCCATTGTCGCCGGTGAGCATGATCGTCCGGATGCCGAGCTGGTGTAGCTGGGCGATCGCCTCGCGGCTGGTTTCACGGATGGTATCGGCTACCCCAATGACCAGCAGTGGCGACGCGTCATCGCACAGGACGACCGCAGTCTTGCCTTCACCTTCCAGCCGGGAGAGGGCACTTTCCGTAGCGGCGCTGCAGATGCCAAGCTCTTCGACCAGGCGGTGATTGCCCAGGTAATACCACTTGCCGTCGATTCGCCCTTTCGTGCCACGGCCGGTCAGCGCCTCGAACTCGGTCACGGCAGCGAGGGAGAGGTCCAGGCCTGAGTGTTGCCAGTGGCGGCTTACTGCGGTCGATACCGGGTGGTCGGACCGGTCCGCGAGCGCGGCCGCGAGCTGCAGATGGGTCTGTGCATCGCCTTGCAGGGGCAACACGTCCGTCACCTTGGGTTTGCCCTGGGTGATCGTACCGGTCTTGTCGAGCGCGAGCGAGCGCAGTTTGCCGCCCTGCTCCAGGTACACGCCGCCTTTGATGAGGATGCCGGCGCGTGCTGCGGCAGCCAGGCCGCTGACGACAGTCACGGGGGTCGAGATCACCAGGGCGCAGGGGCAGGCAATCACGAGCAGCACGAGTGCCTTGTAGATCCAGGGCATCCATTCGGCGCCCAGCATGAGCGGCGGCACGAGGGCAACGGCAAGCGCGATGGCGAATACGATAGGCGTGTAGATGCTGGAGAAACGGTCGACGAAACGCTGGGTCGGGGCGCGGCTGCCCTGCGCATCCTCGACCGCGCGGATGATGCGCGACAGGGTCGAGTTGCTGTGACCGGCGGTGACGCGGTATTCAAAGGAACCGGTTTCGTTGATCGTGCCGGCGAACACCTTGTCGCCCATCATTTTTGGTACCGGCATGCTCTCGCCCGTGATTGGCGCCTGATTGACGGAAGACTGGCCAGAGGTCACTTCCCCATCCAGGGCAATCCGCTCGCCGGGCGCAACACGGGCCAAGGCGCCGATCGCGACCGTGGTGGCGTCCTGTTCGCTCCAGCTACCGTCGTCCAGGCGTACGCTGACCCGGTCGGGCGTCAATGCCATCAGGCCCTGGATGGCGTTTCTCGCCCGATCGAGCGAACGCGCCTCGATCATCTCGGCAACCGCGAACAGCACCATCACCATTGCCGCTTCCGGCCACTGACCGATCAGCACGGCACCGGTCACTGCGATCGACATCAGGGCATTGATGTTGAGATTGCGGTTCTTGAGTGCGATCCAGCCCTTCTTGTACACCCCCAGGCCCGTCGTCGCAATCGCAAGCAGCGACAGCAGGATCACCGGCCACGAGTTCTCATCGCCCGTCATCCATGCAAGGATTTCGGCACCGATCGCCGCGGCCAACCCAAACCCGAGGATCGCATACTGCCGCTTTCGGGAGGTGGGCTCCGCCGCCTCGGCTCGTCCTTGTGCAGCCCCAACGAGCACCGCCTGCATGCCGATGGACGTCAGTGCATCCTGGATCGCCGTTACTGGCCCGCTGTGTCTGACGCTCAAACGGCGCTGGACGAGATTGAAGTCGAGCTGTTCGACTTGCGGCAGCCCGGACAGCTTGCTACGGATGAGTGCCTCCTCGGTGGGGCAATCCATGTTCTCGATGCGGAAAACAGTGCCTGCCGCTGACCCGTTTTTCTCATCTGCCTGTTCAACCACCGGTTCCATGCCGACCGCACGTACTGCTGCAAGAATCGCCGCTGAGTCATCGAGGCTGTGCTCCACCCGCAACCTGCGCTGGACTAGATTGAACTCCAGTGTTCCGACCCCTGCGATGCGCCCCAGCGCTTGCCTCAGCAGGCCCTCTTCCGTCGGGCAGTCCATTTGATCGATGCGAATGAGCAGCGAACGGTCTTGGGCTGCAGGCGAGGTCGCCGCGGTCTCGATTGGCGCAGACTTTGCGCAACATGACTTGGCCTGGCATTCCGACATGACGACTCCTTGAGAACTATATATAGTTTGCATTAAACACCCTGTAGCGGGTACAGGGTCAAGCACTAGACTAACGTACCGGGGTTTCTCTTGAAAATTGGCGAATTGGCGGAACGCTCAGGCTGCTTGGTCGAAACTATTCGCTACTATGAACGGATTGGCCTGCTTGCCCCGCCGGACCGGTCGTCGAACAATTATCGGGCCTATACCGAGCTTCATGCCGAGCGCTTGCTGTTCATCCGGCATTGCCGCGCCCTGGACATGACACTCGACGAGGTCCGTACGCTGCTCGATTTTCGCGACGCCCCCGGACAAAACTGCGAGGGCGTCAACGCGCTCCTCGACAAACACATCAGGCACATCGTCGACCGTATAGCAAACCTGTCGATATTGGAGACGCAGCTCAGGGAGCTCAGGAGCCGTTGCGTCGTCACCGACACCACAGGCGCATGCGAAATTCTCCATGCGCTTGGCACTGCGGACACGTGCGACGAGCCAGCAAAACGGGGGGGCATTGACTGATCCGGAACCTGACCATAGACCGAACCTGGCATTTATGCGCATCCCTACGGCGTCCTATCGATTAGGCATGGCGAACCTCAGATGCTTGCAGGTGACCAACATAGCTTCCAGCAGATGTAATTGGTGGTTGAGTTTGCCCCCTGGGTCAGGTATAGTCCCGCCGTCCTTTGGGGAGTAGCCTGCTTCCGCCCTGGAAGTTCCCGTATCAACATACTCGGCGCAGTCGCCGTGGTACGGGCAGCCGTTTCGGTTGGCAAGACCATTGGCATACCTGCGCGCCACGTCGGGCCGCGCAGCTATGCCTTTGCGTTAGCCCGACCTGAAAGCGCCCATGAATTCCGCTGCTATCGCTGCCCTCGCCCTCGCCATGTCCACCGACGCCTTCGCGGCCGCCGTCAGCAAGGGGGCGGCACTCCAACGCGCGCAGATCAAGGAAGCCCTGCGGACCGGCCTCATTTTCGGCGTGATCGAATGCCTGACTCCCGTGGTCGGTTGGGCCCTCGGCACGGTGGCGGCGCCGTACGTGTCCGCCTGGGACCACTGGATCGCCTTCACCCTGCTTCTGGTCCTGGGTTTGAAAATGGTTCGCGAGGGCATGTCGGCGCCCGACGCAGAAGAAACCAGGCCTGAGTCGCACACATTCTGGGTGCTGGCGATGACCGGTTTCGCCACCAGCATCGATGCCATGGCAGTCGGCGTCGGCCTGGCCTTCATCGATGCCAATATCTGGATAGTCGCTTCCGCGATCGGCCTGGCAACCTTCACGATGGTCACGATCGGCGTCATGGTCGGTCGCGGCATCGGGTCGGTGATCGGCAAGCGCGCGGAGCTGCTTGGCGGCCTGGTGCTGATCGTTGTTGGCTCGCTTATCCTTTACGAACACCTCACCAAGGCAGTCGGGTAATTTGGTCGATGATCAGGCGGCCGCGACGGTCGACATGCATCTCCCTGACCTTTGCCAGACGAGCCAGGCGCCGGCGCCTGTGGCGCTCCGGACCACGGGTCCCTGGAACTCGTGTCGCATCCGGAGCCCTGCTTACCTCTTGGCTCGCGCCCGTTTCTTGCTTCTTCGGCCGGCGGATTCCGCGCGTGCAATCTGACGCCGCCGTTGCCGCCGCCGCTGCACTTCCCAGTACACGACACAGCCAAGCGCGACGAGGGCAAAAATGGCACCGACAAAGGCGACAAGGTCGAGCGTTTCACGTGTGACGACAACATTCATGGTCTATGTGCGAAGAATAAGATGAGCCCCGCAGCGCAGTTCGTCACAAACAAAGCAAGAGCAGCCTGCAATCGCGAAGGGCCTCTGTTTGCGGAGCCACGCATTTTCGCATACCTCCGGGACAGGCCAGAGACCTGCCCTGCCAGACTTATCCCGGTTCGTTCGTCCCGCCCGCCGTTCCACGCAGCCGTAACGCGTTCCCGATCACCGATACCGAGCTCAGGCTCATCGCCAGGGCAGCGATCATCGGCGACAGCAGCTGCCCGGTGAAAGGATACAGAACGCCCGCGGCGAGCGGAATCCCAAGTGCGTTGTAGACGAATGCGAAGCCAAGGTTCTGCCGCATGTTACGCACGGTCTCGAGTGACAAGAGGCGGGACCGTGCAATCGCCCGCAGGTCGCCTTTGATCAGGGTAACGTGTGCAGAGTTGATCGCAACATCGGTCCCCGTCCCCATCGCGATGCCAACATTGGCTTTCGCAAGTGCCGGTGCGTCGTTGATGCCATCGCCGGCCATTGCCACGACCCGTCCCTGCTGTTGCAACCGCTCTACCAGGGCCAGTTTATCTCGGGGCTTGACCTCGCCATATACCTCAGCGATACCCAGCTTCGCCGCGACCGCTTTCGCGGTGGTGACACCGTCACCCGTTGCCATCACAACCGTCATTCCCGCGTCACGAAGCGTTGCCAAAGCTTCGGGGGTAGTCTGCTTGACCGGGTCGGACACGGCGATGAGCCCGACGAGCTTGCCTTGCAACGCCAGGTACATGACGCTTGCGCCCACTTGGCGAAGGTCTTCCGCAGCAGGCTGCAAGGGCTTCCAGTCGACCTTCTCGATATCCATGAGTGCCGTATTGCCCAGGGCTACTTGCTGCCCCTTCAACTTTCCTCGCACGCCAATACCGCTTGAGGACTCGAAGGTTTCAGGCTTGTCCAAGGCGAGGTTGCGCCGGCGGGCCTCGGCGACGATCGCATGGGCCAGCGGATGTTCGCTACCCTGGTCGATACTGGCTGCGACCTGAAGAACATCTTCCTCCTGGAATCCGGCGGCAGGAATGGCGCGGTCAAAGGCTGGCTTGCCTTCCGTGAGCGTGCCTGTCTTGTCGACGATGATGGTATCGACCTTGCGCATCGCTTCGATCGCTGCGGCGTCCCGGAACAGGACACCCTGGGTGGCAGCACGCCCTGTCGCCGCCATGATCGACATCGGCGTTGCCAGGCCGAGCGCACAGGGGCATGCGATGATCAGGACCGCGACGGCATTGACGAATCCGTAGACCCAGCTGGGTTCGGGCCCGAGTAGGCCCCAACCGAACAAGGTAAGCAGTGCGATAACGACAACCACGAGCACGAAATAGCCGGCCACAACGTCCGCCAGCCGCTGCATGGGTGCCCGGGAGCGCTGAGCCTGAGCCACCATTTGAACAATCTGGGAGAGCATCGTCTGAGATCCTACTCGTTCGGAGCGAATGATCAGGCTGCCGCTAGCATTGATCGTCGCACCGATGACCTTGTCCCCCGGCCGCTTCGTCACCGGTAGCGGTTCGCCGGTAAGCATCGCTTCGTCCACTGCGCTTTCGCCCTCGACGACGGTGCCGTCGGCCGGCACCTTTTCGCCAGGCCGCACGCGCAGCAGGTCGCCGATATGGACATGCGAAAGCTCGACATCTTCCTCGGTTCCGTCCGAGCGTATGCGGCGGGCTGTTTTGGGCGCGAGGCCAAGCAAGGATTTGATTGCTGCCGAGGTCTGTGAGCGGGCGCGCAGCTCCAGGATCTGGCCCAGCAGGGTCAACGATACGATCACCGCGGCTGCCTCGTAGTAGACGCCAATACGGCCGTGCTCGGCGAACGTCGCAGGGAACAATCCGGGCGCGAGGGTCGCGACGACGCTGTACCCATAGGCGGCGCTCACTCCGAGACTGATCAGAGTCCACATGTTGGGGCTGCGGTTCCTGATCGACTGGGCACCCCGGAGGAAGAATGGCCAGCCGGCCCAAAGCACGACCGGTGTACTGAGGACGAGCTCAATCCAGCTTTGATACGCCAGCCCGCCACTGAAAATGCGGTGCCCTGCCATGGCAAGCAGGGTGACGGTGATCGTCAACGGCAAGGTCCAGCGAAACCGGCGCCGAAAATCAGCCAGCTCAGGGTTATCCTCGTCCTCTAGCGAGGGCATCATGGGTTCCAATGCCATGCCGCACTTCGGGCAGTTCCCGGGCGTGGGCTGTTGGATCTCGGGGTGCATGGGACAGGTATAGATCGTTCCCGCCGGTGCTTCAGCAGACACAGGCGTGTCATTTGCCTCCAGATAGGCTGCCGGGTTGGCGCGGAATTTGTCCATACACTTTGGGCTGCAGAAGTGATAAACGCTACCCTCGTGCTCGATCCGCCGATCTTCCTTATCCGCGACTTTCATCCCGCATACCGGGTCGGTGTGTGGTTTCTCAGCGAACACCGACGTCAGGTCGCCCGATCCATCACCTGCCTTCATTTCCCCGGGCGTGTGTCCAGAACGGGAATGGTGACCATGGTTTCCGTGCTGGTGGTCAGGAAGCTTGTGCGACTCGTGTTTCATAGTGGCTCCGACAAAGATATAGGTATGTCCTTCACGCCGAATAACCCCGGGCCCCGATGGCCTGGTCTGGTCGCTCCGTCTCACAATCAAGGAAATGTTCGATCTCTGCCGACGTTCCATGGCCGTGGACAGAACCCAATTTAGACCTTCCTATGGTAGTAAGGTCAAGCGTGCATACGCATCGTTCGGCCGTCCCGTGACGACGTATGGCCAGCCGCAGAGACCTGAAACCGAACAGGCTGGAACGCTTGTGCCAACCGTTCCAGCCCCGTACCCGTATGGTGCTTATAGCTCGTTATCCTTACGCCTGTCGCCATTCATTGGAACGAAGCCGCAGTCAGAATACTGTTTGCACAGCATTTCCCGCATGTCATTAATCCCGTTCTTCTGAACGATCACGATGTTCTCGCAGTACCGGCGCAGTCCGTCATGATTAAGATCGCTCTTGACCATGCAGTGCACACTCGGCGCCAGTGCACTGAAGTGGTGGCTGCTGAAAGTCCGCAGGAAGGCCTGGTTGAACTGTGCGCCGGCAGGCGCGGCCTCCAGGGTAGCGATCATCCGACGTCCCTCGGCGGTGAGCTGGGGATGATAGTGGACTCCATACCATTCCTGTAAAAAGCGCTGGGCACGGCCTATTTCCTCGCGCTGTTCGCGGTTTCCCATGCGGGCCATCGACCTGATTTCGTCATCGGTCGCCTTGGGCGGAGTCGCGCTGAACCCGGGTGTCGGCGATGTACCTTCTTGCGGGGCAACGACCTGCGCATCGCGCACCGGATCAGTACCGGCAGCGAGCTCGGTAATGCGTAGCGCCGAATAGTGATGGTTGATGATGAAGACCAGGTAGTTTCTCTCGAACTGCGCGGTGTTGCCCCTACCTGGCCCGTCGGCATATGCTACGCCAGCGCTGGCGACCAGCGCGCTCAGACCCAGTGCAGTGTTGCGGATCACTGCCCGGGATTGATCGAATACAGAGGTGCGGTTCAGTTTCTTGGCTGCGGTTTCCATGGTTCGCTCCTTAAATGAGTATCAACGGGTTTACGTGCGAGGACGTGGGCCACGTCGACGGCGTCCCCTGAGCGATGGCGGCAATGCCCGCGCGCGAATGCGGGCTTGTTGGGTCATCGGGCAGGGGATTGCGCTCGTGGCGGCAATGCCCCGCCCCCGGTCCCACGACGGATCCGGAGTCGATAAGGCGCCGTCGAGTCAGGCACGAGGGGGCGGGTGAAGAACTGCGGGAATGTGACTGGAAAACTCGGCTCGTGGAGAAAGCCAATGTTCCGGTGGGATGGATGAGGTGATGAATAATGGCAATACGGGAACGGGAGCGTACGCCACGGCTGCGTCCGAACAGCAAAGCCGCTCGCCGTGGCAGCAACTGCCATCCTCGTTTTCAGCGGCCTCGCCCGCCATTTCAGCGCAATCGCCGGTTCCGGCTCCAATCTCGACTGTCATCGTAGGGCACGTAACGGCTGCGGTCGCATACCCGTGATATGCGATCATCAAACAAAACGTGCACCAGACAATTTTGCGTAGGAGCGCAGCCATGCAAAAACTCTAACTCCTTCGCCCGACGTTCCGCTACACGATACGAATGGGCAAACGATGCAGACCATGCAGCGACCGAATTGAGGGGCCGCTGCGAAAGGTTTTTCCGCGCTCGGCACCCCGGGTTCAAAGCAACTGCTTACTTGTTCGACGGATGGTGCTTGGCCATCCACTGATCAAGCTTCTGGATTTCCTTCGTTTGATCGGCAATGATCTTCTTTGCCATCTGCTGCATCTGCGGGTCTTTGCCGTTCTTTAGCTGTGCTTTCGCCATATCGATGCCGGCCTGGTGATGGGAACGCATCATCATTGCAAAATCGTGGTCGTGATCGCCCGTCATCGACATGGTCGACATTTTCTGATGCATGTCCTGCATGGTCTTCATCATTTCCTGATGAGACATGTTACCTGGCTGCGACGTTGTGGCAGCGGCAGTTCCATGCTGGGCATGTTGGCCATGCTGGCCGGACTGGGCGAACGCGCTTCCCGCAGCGCCAAATGCGAGTGCAACTGCCCCTGCAACCAGAGCGATACGTGCCTGTACGTTTTTCATCTTGATCTCCTTGTTCAAATTGGTCAGCGTGCCGCAGGAACACACAAATGCAGCACGTCCGTGCCGATTCTGTGAGGATTCAATACGTGTCTGCTGTGCGCTAACGCACCCTATGTTGACATTGATGCATCTGCATCCCCAATGCTTTCGATGTTGGTCCTGGCCTGCGTGCATGCTGCCTTTAATCCGCCTTAAGCCCCATGACTGGCCGAAAATTGTCGTGCTATACTCCGCCCGACCATGACCCGCACTCTCAAGACATTCCTGCTCTGGCTGTTGATTGCCGTGCTACCGCTCAACGCGGTCGCTGGCAGCCTTGGCATGTCTTGCTCGCCGGTCCACCAGCAGATGCAAGAACCGATTGTCACTGGTGTGCCTCACCAGGAAGACATGACTGAGGGACATGCTCACCATGGCGCGGAGCATGCAGGCCATGTGGTCGATTTGACCGCTACAGCCGATTCACTTGCCCCGGATATCGAGAAGCAACCACACACTTCCTGCAGTTCCTGTTCGGCTTTCTGCCTCGGCGCAGTCGCACCACCTTCAACTGATCTTACTGTTCCTACATTCGACGGCTCCGACGTCGTTCTCCCCTCGCCTGCCGCGTTTGTTGTGGGCTTCGTCCAGGATGGCCCCCGGCGGCCTCCCCGGCACCAATCCGCTTAATCGAAACAAGAGCTGACCCGGCTGTTTGCAGCCGCCGGTGTTGCGCCTCTTGAGCATCAGCGCGTGCGTACGCACGCCCGTTTCCGATTTTGAGGACTGACAATGAAACTCAAGCTTTGGGTCGCCACTATTGGCGCCCTGCTGGCTGTGCCTGTTTCCGCACTGGCCCAGCAATCCCACCACGCGCCTGACCCGGCAGATCCACGCGTTGCCGTTCCGCCCGCACTGTACGAATCCGCCTTCACGAGCGCTTCCCTGCCTCGGCCGCAAGAGAGCGATGTTACGCCTGACAAGGTCTGGCGAACCGCAAACGACACCGTAGCCGGAGGCCCCGGGCATGCCGGGCACGGCGCCGCGCACGGGACCAACCCCGCGCCAGCCAGCAGCCACGCACACGCCGGACATGCGGCGCCGGCACCCGCTGCCAAGCCAGCTGTTCAGCCTGCTGCCGACCACAGCAAAGATCATTAAGCCAAGGCACCAATGACAATAAAGCCACCAATTCCTTCACTGCGTGCCATTGCTGCAGGCGTTGCGGTCCTTGTTCTGAGCGGTTGCGCTACCTTCTCGAAGGACGGCGGCCTCGACGCAGTCTCGACTTTGACGGCCGAGCGCACAGGCCAGGACATCCGCCTCTCGAAAGCAACTGGCGATAGCGAGCCTGCGCAGGCTGAGCTTGCTGAAATCCTGAAGCAGCCGCTGTCGGCCGACAGTGCCGTACGTATCGCCCTTCTTAACAATCGGGGCCTGCGCGCCTCGCTCGCCAACTTGGGTGTAGCCGAGGCCGACCTCGTGCAGGCGGGCCGCATGAGCAACCCAAGCTTCAGTTTCGGGCGCATGTCGGGCGGCGGAGAGACCGAGATCGAGCGCAGCGTCATGATCGACCTGGTCGGTCTGGTCACCATTCCACTGCGCCGGGATATCGAATCGCGCCGCTTCCAAAGCGCCAAGCTCGTCGCGGCTACTGAAGCGGTTCGCCTGGCTGCCGACACACGCAAGGCTTACTTCAACGCCGTGGCGGCTGTGCAGGCGGCGCGTTACGCGGAACAGGTCCGCGACGCAGCTCAGGCAAGTGCCGAACTAGCGCAGCGCATGGCCAAGGTCGGAAACCTCAGCGCCCTCGACCAGGCACGCGAGCAAGCCTTCTCCGCCGAGTCAACAGCGCAGCTCGCTCGAGCACGCCACAATGCAACGGCCGCTCGCGAGCAGCTCACACGGCTGATGGGCGTTTGGGGAACCAACACGGCTTTCCAGCTCCCGGACAAGCTCCCGGAACTGCCGGCAACTCCGCGCGATGCCGCCAATATCGAGGCGACCGCAATGCAGCAGCGCCTCGACGTGCGCTTGGCCAAGCTGGGCACGGAGGCGACGGCGCGCGCCCTGGGGCTGACAAAAGCGACTGGATTCGTCAACGTCCTCGACGCCGGCTACGCCAACGCGAGCAAGTCGGGCTCCCCGCGCGAGAACGGCTACGAGATCGAGCTGGCCCTGCCCATCTTCGACTGGGGCGGCGCACGCACCGCCAAGGCCGAGGCGCTCTACATGCAGTCGGTGCACCGCACGGCCGATACC
Organism: Massilia sp. H6; assembly: GCF_024802625.1. Lineage (NCBI taxonomy): Bacteria > Pseudomonadati > Pseudomonadota > Betaproteobacteria > Burkholderiales > Oxalobacteraceae > Massilia > Massilia sp. H6. The sequence goes on along the minus strand of NZ_CP103372.1, from coordinate 86,506 downwards.
GCCACCGTCGCCCGCTCCCAGGTGCGCGAAGCCTATTCGGCCTACCGGACCACGTACGACGTCGCCAGGCACTATCGCGACGAAGTCGTCCCACTCCAGAAAAAGATCTCCGAAGAGACCCTGCTCCGCTACAACGGCATGCTGATGAGTGTCTTCGAGCTGCTGGCCGATGCACGCGCCCAGGTTACCGGCGTGAACGCTGCCATCGAAGCGCAGCGCGATTACTGGATCGCCGAAACCGATCTGCAGGCTGCCATCAGCGGAAGCGGAGGGTCTTCCGTCTCGCTGGCATCAAGCTCCTCTGCCGAAGCAGCCCCCGAACATTGAACAAGGAATGAGCAATATGAGTTCTCGTAGAGATTTCTTCACCGGTGCCGCAGCGTTGGTCGGTGCCGGGCTGGTAAGCCGTGCAGGCGCCGCCACGCTGCCGGAGGCGCCGATCATGACCACCGCGGCGACGCAGCCACCGCTGCTGCCTCCTAACGGCCGCCCGTACAACCCGGTTGTCACCCTGAACGGCTGGTCGCTCCCCTGGCGCATGAACAATGGCGTCAAGGAGTTCCACTTGATTGCCGAGCCGGTGGTGCGTGAAATCGCCCCTGGCATGAAAGCCAACCTGTGGGGCTACAACGGCCAGAGCCCGGGGCCGACCATCGAAGTGGTCGAGGGCGACCGCGTCCGCATTTTTGTCACCAACCGCCTGCCGGAGCACACGAGCATCCACTGGCATGGCCAGCGCCTGCCGAACGGCATGGACGGGGTCACGGGCCTGAACCAGCCCGGCATCCAGCCGGGCAAGACCTTCGTCTACGAGTTCGTGGCACGGCGCCCTGGCACCTTCATGTACCACCCACATGCCGACGAGATGGTGCAGATGGCGATGGGGATGATGGGGTTCTGGGTGACCCACCCGAAGAATCCGAAGCACCACGCGGTGGACCGGGACTTCGTCTTCCTGCTGAACGCCTACGACATCGAGCCCGGCAGCTATACACCGCGGGTCAACGAGATGCTCGACTTTAATATCTGGACCTTCAATAGCCGCGTCTTCCCTGGTATCGACACGATGAACGTCCGCCAGGGCGACCGCGTGCGCATCCGGACCGGCAACCTGACAATGACGAACCACCCGATCCACCTGCACGGACACGAGTTCGAAGTGACCGGCACCGACGGCGGCTGGACCCGGCCCGAGTCGCGCTGGCCCGAGGTCACGACCGACGTCGCGGTAGGCCAGATGCGCGCCATCGAGTTTGTCGCCGACGAACCGGGCGACTGGGCCTTCCATTGCCACAAGTCGCACCACACGATGAACGCCATGGGACACGACGTCCCGACGCTGATCGGCGTGGACCACCGCGGTGTCGCCGAGAAGATCACCAAGCTGATCCCGGACTACATGGTCATGGGCGACAAAGGCGGCTCCATGGGCGACATGGAGATGCCGATCCCGGAAAACACCTTGCCGATGATGACGGGACAGGGGCCTTTCGGCGGCGTCGAAATGGGCGGGATGTTCACGGTTCTGAAAGTGCGCAAGGACCAGAAGCCGGGCGACTACAAGGATCCCGGCTGGTACAAGCACCCGGCAGGCACGGTTGCCTACGAGTGGAAGGGAGAGCCGCCGGCGGCCGTGCGCAGCCAGACGGCTGGCGGCCAGGCCATGCCCGCCGTGAAACCTGCAGACATCGAGGTAACCGTTCGTAAGCCGACTGGCCACCAAGGTCATCACTAACCAAAATACGTCATCAACTCAGGTACCACTCGGGTACCGACCAGGTACGAAAGGACTGTCTCATGAAGCGACGATTATTCAGCCAGGTTGCACTCGCAGCTGCGTTATTCACGCCCGTATTTGCGATGGCTGCCGCCCCCATCATCGAGGTGTTCAAGACCGAATCCTGCGGCTGCTGCGGCGCCTGGGTCGAGCACCTGAAAGCGAATGGCTTCGCCACGCGTGTCGTCAATGTCGAGAACCCTTCGGATTACCGGCAACGTGGCGGTATCCCGGACAAGCTCGGCTCCTGCCATACCGGCATGGTCCAGGGCTACGCCATCGAAGGCCATGTCCCTGCCAGCGACATCAAGCGCTTGCTCGCACAGAAACCAAAGGCGAAGGGCCTGGCCGTGCCGGCGATGCCGCTCGGCTCGCCTGGAATGGAAGGACCGCGCAAGGACCCGTACGACGTCTTGCTGGTACAGGCCAACGGCAGCACCAAGGTTTTCAAGCACTACAACTAACCGACTTTGAACGAACGAAAGGAAATACCATGAACGCATTTTCGAAACTGACGATCGCCATCGCTATGAGCGCCGCTGCTTCCATCGCGACTGCACAGGAAAGCGGGCACGGTAGCCACGGTTCCCACGACGCGCATGCCGTGCACTCGGGCAGCCAGGCTGCGGCGCCTGCCGAACTGACAGATGGCGAAGTCAAAAAGATCGACAAGGAAGCCGGCAAGATCACGCTGCGTCACGGTGAGCTGAAAAACCTCAACATGGCCGCGATGACCATGGTCTTCCGCGTCAAGGATCCAGCCATGCTCGACCAGGTTAAGGTCGGCAACAAGGTCAAGTTCGCGGCCGATCGCGTCAATGGCGCTGTGACGATCGTCCAGCTGGCCACGGCCCAATAAGCAAAACTATCGACCGGCCCCTCAGTCAACGGACTCGGGGCCTCAACCGGAGAATCAAATGAAAGCAAAGAACCTTGTGGTTGCAGCGGTGGCTGCCTTCGGATGTGTCTTCACTTCCGCCGCCCTCGCCCATGCGAAACTTGAGGCATCCATGCCCCAAGCTAATGCCGTCGTCACCCCGGCCCCAACGCAGGTGCGCCTGCAATTCAACGAGCAGGTGGAGTTGCCGTTCAGCAAAGTCAAGCTGATCGACGAGAAAGGCGCGGTCGTCGAGCCCTCGAAGAAGGTGCTCGATGCTGCCAACCCCAAAATATTAGTCGCAACTGTTCCGGCCTTGCATTCGGGCGCATATCGCGTCCAGTGGAGTACGGTCACGCGCGATGGACACAAGGTCAAAGGTGAGTTCGCTTTCCGGGTAAAGTGACATGGAATCAGACTTGGCATTGATCCAGCGGGCCGCGACCGTCGTCCTCAACCTGTCGGTCGCCACGCTCCTGGGTGCGGGGGCCGCGTCCCTCTGGCTGTCCAGGGCGAGCTCGCCTTGGGCAACCGGCATGCTGCCCCGTTTGCGCAAGGCGATGCTTGCCTGTTTTGCGGTGGCCATCGTGACATATGTTGTGATGCTGTGGCTCGAGGGAGCGTCGATGGCGGAGGTGCCGGTTGCAGAGGCCTTCCCTGCAGTACAGTCCGTTATCACGGCAACACACTACGGCTATGCCTGGATGCTTGGCGCTGGGGCACTGATCGTGGCCGGAATCACTACTGCAGTGGCTTCCGGGAGGCGCGGACTCCGACTGGCTTCCATATTGCGGCTCGGCGCGCTCGCACTGTTCCTGTACAGCCGCAGCATCGTCAGCCATGCCGGCGCCGGGGGGGATTTCACCTGGGCAGTCGCAGTCGACTGGGTTCACCTCGTCTTGATCAGTCTCTGGGTGGGCGAAGTGATCGTCGCCGGGTTGATCGTGCTGCGCGCCGAGCCTGCCGCTGGACAGGCAAACCGTACTGAGTGTGCGCGCTACGTCGAGGCGCTCTCGACCTCGGCAACCGTCGCGTTAATCGGCATCTTCGTCACCGGCATCCTGAGCGCATGGCGTGGACTCGGAAGTCCAGATCAGGTTTTCGGTAATCCATATGGAACCGTGTTGCTCATCAAGGTCGGCCTGGTTTCTGCCGCCGCAGCGCTCGGAGGTATGAATCGCTTCATCGTCATGCCTGCCCTGTTGGCACAGCTCCGCAGAACCGGAGCAACTGACCGAGCTACCACTCACAAGTTCGCGCTTGTCCTTCAGATCGAGGCGGTCATTCTGCTCGCAGTCATCGTAGCAGCCGCCATCTTGAGTTCGACCTCACCGCCAATGGCGTCGTGACACATTTCAACCTAAAAGGAATAACAATGAGATTGCAATTCACGGTAGGAGCTCTCCTCGCAGCAGCGCTATTCGCATCCTCGGCTAGCAGCCTGGCGGCAACGCCGAAAGAAACCCTGGCCGCGTTCCATGCGGCCCTTTCCAATGGTGACAAGGCAAAGGCAACCAGTCTGCTCGCACCTGAGATCACGATCTATGAATCTGGCTATGTGGAACGCTCGCGTGAAGAATATGCCGGCCACCATCTCGGTGGTGACATGGAGTTCGCGAAGAGCGCGACCCGCAAGGTGTTGAAGCAGACCGAACGTATCGATGGCAAAACGGCGATCGTGTGGGAGGAAACCGAAACAACGGGAACCGCGCGTGGAAAGCCGGTCCACGCATTTGGAACCGAGACGGCAGTCCTCGAGAAGAATGGCGATAACTGGACGATCGTACACGTGCACTGGTCATCGCGGAAGGCAAAGTAATACCGCCTCTGGGAGACCGCAGTACTGAGGCGCGCAAGGGGTGTCACCCCTTGCGCGTTTCACAAAATCTCGCCAGATCATTATCAATGAGTACTGGCCTCTCATCAAAGTAACGTCGGTCCGCACGGTTCACTTGACGAAGTTTGTGCCGTTCTACTTGTGCGACAGATTTCTCGACGTTCTGAAGTTCCGAGCCATCAAATCTTAAAATCGTCGTACGCGACGTGCTCGTCGTGCACACCCAAATCGCGCAACATCGCGCGGGTAGCGGACAGCATCGCCGGCGGACCGCAGACATAGAACTCCAAGGACGTGACATCCGGGTGCGTCCGCAGCAGACCGTTCAGTACAGCTTCATGTGCGAATCCGACCCGAATGTCAGCTTCTTCGACTTCATCTGACAGCACCAAATGCCAGTGGAAGTTTGGATAATTCAACGCAAAGCCACGCATCTCGTCCACGTAAGGAGCATCGCGGCGGCTGCGCGCGCCATACCAGAAGTGGATATGCTCCGTAGCGCCCTTTGCCAGCAACTCGTGGATCATCGCGCGCAGCGGCGCCATACCGGCGCCGCCACCGATGAACACCTTTTCACGTGCTCCGGTCTTCAGCGCGAAATCGCCAAACGGGCCGCTGAAGCGCAGCTCATCGCCGGCCTTTAGCGTGTACATGTAGCCGGATCCCCTGCCCGGCCTTGGGCCAGGTACGAAGCGCACGAGGAAAGTCAGTTGCCCGTCGCAGCGCTCGAGCGGCACTGCCACCGAATACGAACGGCGAACCGGCGCATCGTTCGCAAGTGCTGCCAGGGTGCCCGCAGTCCGCCAGTCCTCATGATGGTCCTCAGGAATCTCGAGATGGCTGGCATCGCGCTCGTACGCGGGAACATGAACCTGAACGTATGAGCCTGGACGACACGCTACAGGTTCATTCGGACGCACCGTTATCTCACGCAGGAAGGGCGACAAGGGTTTGACGCTGGTGACGACCCCTGTCCGCTCGTCGGCTAAGGCCGTGGCATCCCCAACGTCGATGTCGAGGCTGCGCTTCACGGGCAGGTTGCAGGCCAGACGGTAACCTGCCTCGAGTTTAGCGGGCGACAGCAGCGCGCGGTCGGCGCCTGTCGGTGCGGGTACATTTCCGACGCACCGGACTTCGCACAGGCCACAGCTTTGTCCACCGCCGCAATTGGACGGCAACTGCAGGCCGGAACGGGCAAGCGCCTGGAACACCGTGTCGCCCTGTACGGCATCGATCGAACGCTGCGGCCTCCCGCTAGTGTCGACCAGGTTCACGGTCCGGCTTCGACGCCAGCGGCTGGGGACGAACTCTGCCAGGCGCACGCTGACGAACAGTAGCCATACGCCCGTCAAGGCCATCCACAAGCCGCTGATCGCGCTCGCGACCAGCAAGGGATTGTTGAAGTTGGTCCGCTCGCTGTAATCCATGATGTGGAGCATCCAGAACAGGTCGAACAGGCGCCAGGTACTGTTCCGATGTTCGAGCACGGCGCCCGACTTGCTCGACACATAGACCGACGTCTCGTCGGCATCATCGAAGTCGATGCGCCAGACCGGTTCCTTATGGTTGCGGGCTTCCAGCGTATATGAAAGAAGCCGCGGCGCGCTAGCTTTACCGGGACCGGAGTAAGACGCACGGGCGATCTTTGCGGCAAGCTGCGCGTCGACCACGACGGCGGCTCCGTCGCTTGCGCTCACGAGCCAGCTGCGCTTGTCGTTTTGCAGCCGGTAGACAGGGTGGTCGAGCAGCCAGCCGGAACTGATGGTCATGATGTTTTCTTTTGTGGCGGCCACCACCGCATCCGTGCTCATGGCATCGCGCGGCCATGCCGGCGGCGCCGGCGGCTTGACGCGAAACTCGCGTCCGGCCACTTTGTCTGCCTCGAGCAGGCTCATCATGACCCCGCTGGACATCCACAGAACGAACTGAATCGCCAGGATCAGTCCCACCCACTTGTGAAGGCATCGCATCCAGTGGCTCATACTGCCTTCCTCCGCGTGAAACTGTAGAAGAGCAGCCAGGCTCCGCTCAGCGCGAACGCCAGCCCGGAGATCGAGGCGACGCGCAGAAGCGTGTTGTTCACGTTCTCGCGTTCTTCGTAATCCATGATGTGGAACATCCACAGGAAATCGAACCACCTCCAGAGTTCATGACGCCGCGCGACGAGGTCGCCGGTAAAAGGCGAAAAGTACAGCGTTGTCTTGCCCGGCTCGTCGTAATGGACCGCCCACAGAGGCACAGGTCGTGCACCGACTTCCTGGGGTGCTTTGGTGACCCACTCGACGCCGCGGACGCTGCCTTCGCCGACATAGGCTGCATCAGCGAGCGCGACGACGTCCTCCCGGCCGAGCGGGCTGAGCTTTTTGCCGTCGGCGGCGTCCACCAGGGTGGTCTGCTGGCCTTGTTTGATTTCGTAGGCTTCCTTCCCGAGCAGGCTCTTCATGCGGAGGGAGGTAATGCCAGGGTAGAGCTCGTGCAGGCGTGCCTGCGTGATGCGGGTTGCCGACGGTTTGAGCCGTTCGGTGGGCACATGCGCCAGATGGTCGCCGTGGACGACCTCGAGAGGAACGACGACCATGTACAGGCCGCTGATCATCCAGAGCAGTGCCTGCACCCCAATGACAAGTCCGATCCATTTATGGGCGCGTCGCACCCAGAAGGCGATTTGCATAGTGTTCGTGTTTGAGTTGTGTTTCCCGACAGGGCAGACTGTCCACCGCGCGGCCGCCGCGCATTATGCACGCGCAGCGGCCTGCCTGGTGTTTACCCAATGCCCTAGAACTTGTAGCCGAGGCGAACGTGCCAGCGGCGACCGAGCAGGTCATAGGTCATCGTGTCGGTGTTCCCGTCTGTCCAGCTCTGGATATACGGTGGACGTTTGTCGAACAGGTTGTCGATGCCGACCGACAGTGCAACCGCCTTGTTGAATGCATATTTCAGGCTGGCGTTGTGGTAGGCGATGCTCGGCGCGCGGGAGCCGATATCGCTTGGGGCAGCGTTGATGTCGTCAGCCTTGCCGATGTACTGCACCGCATAGGATCCCGACCATGGTCCGTTCGACGTGGTTAGCGAGGCAGTCGACCGCCACTTGGCGTAGCTGCCCCGGCCGCCCGTGATCTTGCCGGCATACTCGATGACCTCACCGCCAGGGAACGGCGTCACGTCGAACTCGCTGAGACGGGAGACATCGGCCGTGACCGACGACGACCACCCGAACAGACTGAAGTCGTACATGGCGCCAAGGTCAATCCCGGCGACGCGCTGCTGTGCCGCGTTCTCGGGCTGGGACGACAGGAAGTTGATTTCACCCGTACGCGGATCGCGCGTAAAGCTCTGCGGCCCGCAGAAGATGTGTGCCAGCCCCGGCGAGTTGTAGCAGACCGAGAGTTTGGTCGAGCCGGGGACGGTCTCGATCGCGTTGTTGATCTTGATGTTGAAATAGTCGAGCGTCAGGGTCAATGCCTTCGACGGCGTCCAGACGGCACCGACGGTGAACGTGTCCGCCTCTTCCGGTTTCAGGTTCTGGTTGCCGCCGCCTGTCGTCAGAATGGACGGTCCGAATTGCCGGAATCCGGCAGGCAGGCCAGACGCCTGGCAGTTCTTGTAGACCGCGGAGTTCGCATCTAACGTATTCCAGTTGTTGCATGGATCGGTCGTCGTCAGGTTACCCTCGGAGACACCGCCGAACAGTTCAGGGACATTCGGCACGCGAAATGCGGTCGACCGGTTGGCGCGCATTTTCAAGGTGGGGATGACCTGCCAGTCGAGACCGAGCTTGTAGGTGGCCTGCGACCCGAACAGGCTGTAGTCGGAGTACCGCGCTGCGGCGTTCAGCGTCAGGGAATCTACCAGGGGCAGCTTGGCCAGCAAGGGGACGGCCAGCTCCGCGAAGACCTCGCGCGCGCTGTACTCGCCGGCGATCGCGGCCTGCGCAGGCGTATTAGCGGCGCCCGACACGATCAGGGCGTCCGGGTCGCGCCATCCGCGCTCCTGGCGGTACTCGAAGCCGGATGCGAAACCCACCGGCCCAGCTGGCAAAGAGAACACCTCGCCACTGATGCTTGCATTGAAGCTCTTCTGGTCGTTCCCACCATGGTCGCGGGTCGTAAAGTGGATGTATTCGAGGACCGCCGGGCTGAGGTTGCCGTAGCCAAGATAGTTGCCGCACGGGGCTGCTGTTGGCCCCCTGCCGCAGGTTGCGGCGTTGAGCGTCGCATCGACACGATCGAGGTTGATGATGTTCGTCATCCCATCAACGCCGGTGTTCCGTCCCCAGTTGAGGGATGCCGACCAGTCCCATTTTTCCCCGATCTCACCCTTCAGTCCGGCGAGCACCCGGAAGGTGTTCGTCTCCTGGAAGAAGTAGCGCGGGCCGACTTCGGCCACGCGGCGCCGCTCGAGTGTCAGGTTCTGACCGGTCGGATTGGTGGGATGGCTTGCAGCGATTTCAATCGGCCGGTACACACCAATCGCGCCGGGCGTTGCAAGCTGCCTGGACTGGCGGTTGGTGAACATGAGCTCTGTGAACAGGTCGACCTTGTCGTTCAAGCGCACATTGCCGAAAGCGCTGGCGCCGACGCGCTTGATCGGGTTCACCGCGTTGAGGAACGGGTTGCTGTTATAGGCGTGCCTGGCCGCGCTGTAGGTCTCGAAACCGCGCGGATTGCCGCTCGGGTCCTGGTTGAAATTGACCCGGCGGCCATCCGCCAGCCGCGCGCGTCCGCCGATGGTGGACGAGCTGCCCGAGCACACCAGTTCGCCCTCGTCCTCGAACAGTGAGCAGGGCGCGCGCGAGGCCAGGTTGACCGCTTCGCTCTCGGAATAGTTCAGGGATGCCATCAGCGAACCGCGCTCGCTTTTGGTGCCCCAGACGATGTCCGCCGACTTCTCGGCGCCGTCGCCGCGCTCGGTCTTCCCGTAACGGACCGACGCTTCGACGCCGTCCATCGCCTTCTTGGTGATGATGTTGACGACGCCGGCCACTGCATCGGCGCCGTAGATGGCAGATGCGCCGTCCTTCAGCACCTCGATCCGTTCGATCATCGCGACGGGAATCATGTTCAGGTCAACCGAGCTGTTCGCGCCCGTTCCGCCCGACACGACGCGACGACCGTTCAGGAGCACCAGCGTGCGGTCGATTCCCAGGCCGCGCAGGTTCACCTGTGTCGTGCCGTAGCCGTTACTGGTCCAGTACGCGCTGGTCTGGCTGCCCGCCGTGCCGGCGGATGAAGGAAGCCGCTGCAGAAGTGTTTCGATCGAGATTGCGCCGGAGCGCTGGATGGTGTCGGCATCGATCACGGTGACGGGACCGACCCCGGAGACTTGTTCTTGTCGCAGGTTGATACGGCTACCGGTGACCTGGACGCGCTGCATTCCTGTCGCTTCAGCGGTAGCGGCTGTGGCTGGCTGTTGTGCATATGCGCTCTGTTGCAGAACCATCAGTGCAAGCGCGGCAGTCGTTCTTGGGACGTACTTGTAAGCCATTTACCCTCCGGGTTTGTTTTTGTAGGAGCTACTCAACTGAAGCTGACACATTTCCGAGGCTTCAGAACCAAGCCGGAGCGGGAGACCCGACAGCCAACCTGTCTATACATATTGCCGCCCTTCCAATGTAGCCAGAAGTCTACACGTTGGCAATAAAAATGTGTTTTTACAACACTCGCCCATATAAGATTCTTTCGCGCGCAAAAAGGCCGACGCATATTCGCGCCATGCATGAGTGTGGAGTCGCTCAGCGACTGCGCAGGACAGCAGCAGTCGCCTCGCTTCAACTCAAGCAGATGCCATTTGACGGCACTCGGCGGCACACTTGCGGCATGCCGCAGCGCATTCCTGGCAATGCTGCATCTGATGCTTGCCGCACTCTTCCGCACACAGGTCACAAAGCGAAGCGCATGCTTCGCAGACAAGCTTTGCCGCTTCGCTACCCCTCGCCATCATTGCCGCAGCCAACCGGCACAGCTGCGCGCAATCGATGTCCAGGGCGATACAGCGCGCCATCATCTTTACGTCATCCTCCTGCAGACACGCTGCCGCACACATGTCGCACGCGTTAGCGCAATCGTTGCAAGCTTCGATACAGCTCTCGTACTGTTGATGCATGATGCTCTCCTCAAAAAGGTTGGTTTCAGTGTCGCCCGCAGGACATCCCTTGCCCTGGGCTACTGACGCGTCACCCTATGTAGACTCAAAACCACAGGCGCAGACCAGCTACTGCCTGCGTTTGGCTACGTTGGCCGCCGCGTACGCGCGTGTAGTCGGCGGTTTCCCCGAACTGCCTGCCCCAGGTAACACCGATGTAAGGCGCAAATTTGCGGGTGATTTCGTACCGGAGTCGCAGTCCGAAGCTGAGATCCGAAAGACCTTTTCCAGTGCCCCGCTCGGGATCGGCCCGGCTGTACAGGTTTGCACCCAACTCTGGTTCGAGAATCACCCTAGAAGTGAACAAGATCTCGTACTTCATCGCAAAGCGCGCCGCAAACTCGCCTCCGGATCGCCAGTACGCTGTCGCCTCGGTCTCGAACCAGTACGGCGCGAGGCCTTGCACCCCGAAGGCGAGCCAGTCCCTTCCGCCGCCTTCGCCGGCGTCGTGCCGTATGCCCAGCTGGGTGCTCCAGAACGGCGCGAATGCGCGGTCCCAGAGGAGTTCGGTACGGGCCGCTTCGAGTGCCCCGCCGCGGCGCTCGCCTTCGAGCTTCACCCAAGCCTTGTTGTAGTCGTTGCCGTACCACGCCTCGACCTCTAGGTTTTGGCCGCGTTCGCCATCGCCCTTCGCCACCTCAGCCTTGTCGACCAGCACTTTCCCGAACGGGGCGTTGTCGTGCATCTCGTGGTTGCCGAAATTGGCGTGGCGCGTCCCTTCGTTATAGGCGTTCGGATCGCGCGCATCCGGCGGGGGCTTACCCCCCTGCATCGGTCCCATCGTCATGCCGTGTCCACCCATGGGCGCAGCGGGAGCCCCTTGAGCCGGTTGCCTAGCCTGGGCAGCGCCGGCGTCGTGCCCCATCGCCGAGTGATCCACGCCCGGCGTGTGGCCGGGGACTGTACTCGGTTTGGCGACGGGCGCGGTCTGTGGCTGCGTGCCGTGGCCTGTGTGCCCAGTATCGCGTGCCTGGGGTTCCGCTTTCTGGACTGGGGTTGTCGCCTGTGGTGCCGCGGCTGGGCTCCCGTGGCCGGCGTGACCAGCTTCCCCAGTTTTTGATGAACCCGGAGCAGCCGTCGTTTGCTGCGATGGCGTTGGGTTCGAGGCAGGCGGCGCAGCGTGACCCATCTTCGAATGGTCCATCGTCGACATGTCGTGTCCACTGGCGGGCGGGGGCGGCTGGTGTTGGTGTCCCGCTGCTGGCGTAGTCTGTGCCATTGCGCTCACTGACAGCGCGCCAGCCAGGATCACGACGGAGGGCATTAATTTCATTACAGGAGTCCTCATGATACGACTACCTCCCTGAACATGCCGGCTTCCATGTGGTACATCAGGTGGCAGTGAAAGGCCCAGTGGCCGCGTGCGTCGGCTGTGACGCGGTAGGTGATTCGTTGTGCCGGCTGCACGTTGATGGTATGTTTCCGCACCTGGAACTCCCCGTTTTCGGACTCCAAGTCGCTCCACATCCCATGCAGGTGGATCGGGTGGTTCATCATGGTGTCGTTGACGAGAACAATGCGCAGCCGCTCGCCATACCGGAAATGGATGGGCAGGGCCTCGGAGAATTTCTGGCCGTCGAAGGACCACATGAACCGCTCCATGTTGCCTGTCAGGTGAAGTTCGATCTCGCGTGTCGGCTCCCTTGGATCGACCGAGCCGCCGATCGTCCGCAAATCCGCATAGGTCAACACGCGGCGGCCATTTCCGCGCAGGTTGACGCCAGGATCATCGAGGTTCGTGCGCGGCATATCGACGTGCATGTCGACACCTGGTCCGTATTCGGTGCGCGCATGGGTCACCTTGGGAGGCTGGACAGGCTTCGTGGGCGAGGACATCTGTGCGTGTGCGGCATGGGCATCGGCCGGGGCAGCCGCTGGCTGCGCATGGCCCTGATGGGCCGAGGCGGCGACTCCCCCAGCGGACGAAGAGCCCCCCGTCCCCTGTGCGTCCGTCCCGTGCCCGCCGCGCCCACCGCCGTGCATGCCGGACATGGCCATCGCACCCATCATGTCCGTCATGGTCAGCCACTGTGCTTCGTCCACAGCGGGAACGGGGGCCTGCATGCCTGGCCGTGGCGCGAGCGTCGCGCGCACGAATCCCGAACGCCCTATCGACTGGGCGAAGACCGTATACGCCTTCTCCTCGGTCGGTTCGACAATGACATCGTAGGTTTCCGCCACGGAGATGCGTATTTCGTCCACGCTGACCGGCTCCACATCCTGGCCATCGGCAGAAACCACCGTCATCTTCAGGCCTGGGATGCGTACGTCGAAGATGGTCGTTGCCGCACCATTGATGAGGCGCAGGCGGACCTTCTCGCCCGGGCGGAACAAGCCCGTCCAGTTCATCTCCGCCGTGGCGCCATTGATAAGGTATCGAAGCGCTCCGCTGATGTTCCTGCTCGCCGTCACGTCGCTGAAGTCGTTGGGCATCATCCGCATCTGGTTCCACATCTTGCGCTTGTCTACGGCGGCGGAAAAACCCATCGTCTGGACGTCACGCACGAATTCGCCGAAGGTCGGCTGTTTGTTGTTGAAGAAGTCGCTCATCTTCTTCAGGTTTGCCAGTACACGTTCGGGTTTCTCGTCGGTCCAGTCCGAAAGCATCACCACGTAGTCGCGGTCTGCAGCTACGCGCTCCCCTCCCTTCGGGACCACGACAATCGGACCGTACAAACCGGTCTGCTCCTGGAAGGCGGAGTGGCTGTGGTACCAGTAAGTGCCGCTCTGCTTGACGTCGAACCGGTACGTGAACGTCTGGCCAGGCTCGATACCGGCGAAACTCAATCCCGGCACACCATCCATCTCGGCTGGAAGGAGGATGCCGTGCCAGTGGATCGAACTGACCGTCGGGAGCCGGTTGGTGACCCGGATCGTCACGGTATCACCTTCGGTCCAGTAGAGCGTCGGCGCAGGAAGCTGGCCATTGACCACGGTGGCAATGCGGTCGGCGCCGGTAAAGTTGACGGCTGCGGGCCCGATCTCCAGCTCGAAATTGCTGCCGCGCAGGGCCCTGCGGTCCTCCTGGGCAGCGAACAGTGTGCCCGGACTCAAGCCTGCGAGCCCGGCCACTGCACCAAGCCCTTGCAGGAAGCGGCGGCGCCATCTGCTGACGCCCCCTTCAGATACATCGACATACTTCATATGGACCTCCGATACGAATTGAAAGTTATGGCGCAGACAGGCTGCGCGGCGCGGTGCCAGGCCAATGTCCGTGCTCCCGGCACGTGCGCGTGCGCAGGCCAGGCTCGCAGCCGACTCGGCAGGCACCGCGCGCTGCTGGTGGAGCAAAGCCGCAGGACCGCGCGCCGCCCTTGGGTCAAGGACGCACAGGCGCGCAGCACGGGCTGAGCAGCAGGTTCAGGAAACGTTCGCCGGTACTAGCCGCGACAAGTTGTCACGCCGCGGTTGGCGTGAGAATACGAGGTGGGCGTTCGATCCGGGCGGGGACATGCCCGGTAAACGAGGATGGGGAGAGTTGCTGAAGTCCGTTGGCCGGCTCTTCCACTGCGGTCAGAAGGGCCACGGGGGGCGGCGCGCATGCGCCAATGCTGCAGCCCGCGCAGGTACCACAACTGGACCGCTCATGCGCATCCGTGCTTGTGGACGCGCAGTCTCCATCAGGTGAAGAAGCGCCCTGCGCCGCCGCGGCGACATGTTCGTGATCGCCCGCATGATTGCCGGCGTCTTCGGCGGCTACCGCCAATGGCGCATCCGGCTCGGTATTGGAGACGACTGAAGCATGGTGAGACATGCCGCACGCGAACCTCGCTACTCCCGCAATGCCCTGCACTGGTAAGGAAACGATGAGTAGGCACAAGAAAAATGATCGTAGCCTGCTGCACATATGGTCAATGTAGCATGCTTGCAGCGACAAGCGCACACACTAGAAAGTTGAAACGAACTTGATGGAGACACCCGGCTCTGTACGGTGCTGCGCGCAGCGCCGCAGATTGTAATGTCCGGAGGACCACTCGTTGCGCCACTTCTTCGGTTCTGCCTATTCCATCTTCCGGGACGTTTCAGAAAACGGAAACTCAGGCGCGACAAGCCATTCTGAAGGGATAGTGGTCAACATCCTGGTCATTCAGCGTCAGCACAATGGCATGCCAGAGCAGCGACCGCAGCTGCCCAGCCTTTCACTGCGATGACGCGCGTACGAGCATGAACGCTCGTACGCGCGTCATTTGACAGATGAGATGATGTAGTTCGACCCTTGCTGGGTGAACTCCACGTCAACTTTTTTGCCGACTGCAAGCTTGTCGAACAATGACTTGTCCTTAACGCCGAAGCTCATCGTCATTGGCGGCCAGTTGAGGGTTTTTACCTGATCATGTGCAAGCGTCACTTTGCCGTTGGCCTGATCCAGCGCCTTCACTACGGCCGACGTTTTATGCACTACCCCTTTTTGGGGCGTACCCTGGGCTTTGCTATCGGACGTTTTCTCCTTCATCATGTCCTTACATGCCGACATATCCATGCCCTTTATATCCTTCATATCCTTCATGTCCATGCAGCCTTGTTTCATATCCATACCCTTCATATCGCCAGCCTGGCCGAAGGCAGCGCCGGAAATGGTCTATGCAGCGATCAGGGACAGTGGGGCAAAACGTTTCATGAGATTCTCCTCAAGGTGGGTAAAGTAGAGTTTTTCATCCGCGACCGGACAACATCATTCATGTGCTTTCATAACTGACCTCGTTACGTGCGGGTTTCGGGATATCCTCTTGTCGCAGCTCCCGACGGCGCATCAACATATAAACGACCGGAACCACAAACATCGACAGCAATGGCGCGGACAGCATCCCGCCAACCATTGGCGCCGCAATACGCTGCATGATTTCGGAACCGGTGCCATGGGCGATCATGATGGGCACCAGACCTGCGATGATTACCGCGACGGTCATGGCCTTCGGCCTCACGCGTTGAACTGCCCCCTCTCGAATGGCATCCAACAGATCGGCTTCGGATGACTTTCCGGCAGCCAGGCGGGCTTCCCAGGCATGCTTCAGGTAGAGCAACATGATCACGCCGAACTCGGCCGCTACGCCGGCAAGTGCAATGAAGCCGACCGCACTGGCAACCGAAAGGTGGTGTCCGAGCATCCAGAGAAGCCAGATACCGCCGGCCAGTGCGAACGGCAAGGTGGCCATGATCAGGATCGCCTCGTCAAAGCGCTTGAATGTCAGGTAGAGGAGGATGAAGATCACCAGGAGCGTCGCCGGCACCACAATCTTGAGCTTCGCACTGGCGCGTTCCAGGTATTCAAACTGACCTGACCAGGAAATCGAGTAACCCGGTTGCAGCTTGACCTCCTTCGCGACAGCTTGCTGCATGTCGCGTACCACCGAGTTCATGTCGCGTCCCCGGATGTCGACGTACACCCACCCGGACAGGCGTGCGTTTTCACTCCTGAGCATGGGTGGGCCCTCATTGATGCGGATCTCTGCCACATCACCCAGGCGAATCTGTGCCCCGCGTGGCGTCAGGACGGGCAATTGCCGCAGGTTTTCGATTGAATCACGGATTTCGCGCGGATAGCGAACGTTGATCGGGAAGCGCTGCAGGCCTTCGACAGTCTCGCCGATGTTGTCGCCCCCAATTGCTGCCGACACGACGCTCTGCACGTCGGCGATATTCAAGCCGTACCGAGCTGCCTGGTCGCGGTTGATGTTGACGTCGACATAGCGTCCTCCGTTGAGACGTTCAGCGAGTGCCGACGACACGCCGGGCACCGTCTTGACGATCCGTTCGATTTCTCCAGCAACGCGATCGATCTCCTGCAGGCTGGTACCGGCTACCTTGACGCCGACCGGACTCTTGATGCCGGTGGCCAGCATATCGATGCGATTTCGGATGGGTGGCACCCAGATGTTGGAGAGCCCAGGTACCTTGACCACGCGGTCGAGTTCCTCGACCAGCTTATCCGTGGTCATGCCCGGCCGCCATTGATCCCTGGGCTTGAATTGGATCGTGGTTTCGAACATCTCCAGCGGCGCAGGATCGGTTGCCGTCTCGGCCCGTCCCGCTTTCCCGAACACGCTTTGCACTTCGGGTACGGTTTTGATCAGGCGGTCGGTTTGCTGCAGCAGTTGCGACACCTTGCCCGCCGATAGCCCTGGTAGCGCCGAGGGCATGTACAGAACGTCGCCTTCGTCGAGAGGCGGCATGAATTCTGCGCCGAGCCGGGTCATCGGCCAGATAGTGATGGTGGCAATCACGGCGGCAGCGACCAGCGTCGCCTTGGGAAAGCGCAGCACGCCATCAAGCAAGGGCCGGTAGACGGCGATCAGGAAGCGATTCAGTGGATTCTTGTGCTCCTCGGGAATACGCCCGCGGATCAGGTAACCCATCAATACCGGAATCAAGGTCACGGCCAGACCTGCAGCCGCTGCCATGGAGTAGGTCTTCGTAAACGCGAGCGGCGAGAACAGGCGTCCTTCCTGCGCCTCCAATGTGAACACCGGAATGAACGACAGCACAATGATCAGCAGCGAGAAGAACAGCGCTGGGCCGACTTCCGCTGCGGCGTCTCCAATGACCCGCCAGCGAGCCTCCCCTTCCAGCTTCGCTCCCGGATGGGCGTGATTCCATGCTTCGATATGCTTGTGCGCGTTCTCAATCATGACCACGGCGGCGTCCACCATCGCCCCGACCGCGATCGCGATACCGCCCAGCGACATGATGTTCGCGTTCACCCCTTGGTAATGCATGATGATAAAGGCGACCAGAATACCGATCGGCAATGTGACAATCGCGACCAGCGCCGAACGCAGATGGAACAGGAAGATTGCGCACACAATCGCAACGACGACAAATTCCTCGACCAGCTTGTCGCGCAGATTGTCTACCGCCCGTCTGATCAAGTGCGATCTGTCGTAAGTGGGAACGATCTCCACGCCAGGGGGCAGACCTGGCTTGAGGGCCGCCAGTTTGGCTTTCACCGCATCGATGGTTTCCAGTGCATTTTTCCCTGAGCGCATGACGATGATGCCACCTGCAACCTCGCCTTCGCCGTTGAGCTCGGAGATGCCGCGTCGCATTTCCGGACCCAGCTGGATTCGCGCGACGTCACCGAGCCGGACAGGAATACCAGCCTCGGATGTCATCAGGGGAATCTTGCGGAAGTCGTCGAGCGATTGGAGATAACCGCTCGAACGTACCATGTATTCGGCTTCGCCCAGCTCGAGCACCGAACCACCGGCTTCCTGATTGGCCTTCTGCACCGCCTCGATCACCACGTTATGCGCAATGTTGTAGGCCCGCAGCTTGGCAGGATCAAGCACGATCTGATACTGCCGCACCATGCCACCCAGGCTTGCGACCTCCGACACGTTGGGTACAGTCTTCAATTCGTACTTGAGGAACCAGTCCTGGAGCGCACGCAGCTGCGAGAGGTCCATCTTGCCGCTCCGGTCGACCAGCGCATATTCATAGACCCATCCGACGCCGCTCGCGTCCGGTCCGAGTGCAGGCTTCGCTTGCGTCGGGAGCCGCGATTGGACCTGGTTCAGGTATTCCAGCACGCGCGAACGTGCCCAGTACGGATCGGTCCCGTCCTCGAACAGGATGTAAACGAAGGAGTCGCCGAAGAACGAATAACCGCGCACGGTCTTCGCCCCGGGAACCGACAGCATGGTGGTCGTCAGCGGATAGGTGACTTGGTTCTCGACGATCTGCGGCGCCTGGCCGGGCCAGGTCGTGCGGATGATGACCTGCACGTCGGACAGGTCGGGAAGCGCGTCGAGCGGCGTGCGCTGGAGGGACCAGGCGCCCCATGCGGTCATGCCTGCCGTGGCCAGGAGCACGAGGAAACGATTGGCGATCGACCAGCGGATCAGTCGGGCGATCATTTCCGGCCTTTCTGCTCCCCGGGCGTCCGGGTGATATTGATGATCTCGTACTCGCCTTCACCGCTTTGCCGGAACTCGAACGTTACCGAGTCTCCGACAGCGAACTCGCCCGGCAATCCGCCGGCGGGCAGCTTGAAGCCCATCGTCATCGGTGGCCATTGCAGGCTTGGAACCGGCCCGTGCGAGAGTACGATTTCGTCCTTGTCGATGCTCTCGACCTTGCCTTCGCCGCGATGGCGTCCGGCCCCCGTATCCGCACCCGTGCCCGCACCCGTATCGGCCGGTTGGGGTCGCACGCCCTGCGGGGCTTGCGCAGCTTTCGGGGGCTCGGCCAGGCGAGTCGCGGTTCCGCGCAGGCTTGCTTCCGAATCGATCAGGAACTGGCCTGAGACCACCACTTTTTGTCCTGCCTCGAGCCCACGGCGGATCTCGGTCTTGCCATCGCCCTCGCTGCCAGGTTCGACCTCCACCGGCGTGAACTTGCCCTCTCCAAGCGCCACCATCACGACGCTGCGCTGTCCCGTCCGGATGACTGCTTCGGTCGGTACCAGCAGCGTGTCCGTGCCCGCGGCCGGCGCGAAGCGCACGGTCGCGAACATGCCCGGCACGAGCCGCTGCCCCGGATTCTCCAGCTCGACTCGGGCGCGCAGGGTTCGAGTTGCAGGATCGACTTCCGGCAGGATCGCGCTGACCCGGCCTTTCAGCACGGTGCCGGGCGAGGATGGGGTGCGTGCCTCCACGAGGCTGCCGGGGCGTACCTGCGCCGCGGCCGCTTCCGGCACTTCCGCGTTGATCCAGACGGTGCGCAGTCCGTTGATCCGAAACATCGGTGCGCCGACGGCAACCGTCGTTCCCTCGCGTACCGACAGCTCGGACACGACGCCGCTGACCGGGGCGTCGATCGTCACCCGCGGCTGCACCTTCCCCCCAAGGTCGACAGCCCGAATCTGGGCGTCGGTCATGCCTGCAAGGCGCATGCGCTGCCGGGCGCCATCCAACAGGCCATCAAGGCCGTTCCCGGGCATGCGCTTCACCGCCAGGAATTCCTCTTGCGCCCCGACCCAGTCCGGCACATACACTGCCGCCAGCGGCTGGCCCTTTTTTACAGGGTCGAGCGGCGCCCGCACGAACAGCCGCTCGACGAAGCCGGCGCTGCGCGCCTGCACCAGCGCGACGTCGCGCTCGTTGTAGGCGACGGTGCCGACGGCTTCGACGCCCATGGCCAGCTTGCCCCGCGTGACGTCGGCGGTGCGGATCCCGAGATTCTGTTCCACCACTGGACTGATCGAGACCTTGCCCTCGTCCGCAGGCGCATCGGCGTACACGGGAACGAGCTGCATGTCCATGAAAGGCGACTTGCCTGGCTTGTCGAACTTCTGCCCCGGCACCATCGGGTCATGCCAGTACAGCACCTTCCTTCCGGTCGCCGGATCGAGCGCACTGCCCGCCCCTGCGTGCGCCGCCGGCGCTGCCCCGGCCCCGGCTTCCATTCCCTTGTTCATCCCGAGGCGATAGACGCCATACCCCCCTGCCCCGACGACGAGCGTCGCCAGCAGGGCAATCGCCATGGTTTTCCTGTTCATTGCTGCCTCCCGTCGGTACCCGGGTTCGCATTGTGTTGTCCGCCCGCAGGGACCAGGAACCGGAGCTGCGCCCAGAGGCGGCCAGTGTCCGCCTCCAGCTGCAGCACCTGTAAACGTGCATCGAGTTCGCTGCGCCGCGCCGCGAGCACGTCGGCGAGCGACATCTTGCCTCCGCGGTATTGCGCGAGAGCAGACGTGCTCCGTGAGCGTGCCAGCGGAAGCAGGTCCTGCTCCAGTCGCGCCTGGCGCTCCCGGTTGCTCTGCCACTCATTGAGCATGGCCCCCACCTCGGCTACGTGCGCCTGCAGCGCATCCTCGCTTTCGGCCTTCGCCTGCTCGAGCTGTGCCAGCCGTGCCGATACCTCCCTGTCCTGCCGGTTACCTTGATTCCACTGCAAGGGAACGGACACACCGACAGACAGCATGTTCGAGTACGCGTGTCCGCGCTGCTGGAATGCGACTTCGACGCTCCAGTCTGGCTTTTTGTCGGCCCGTGCCAGCGCCGCTTCGGCTGCAGCGATGTCTTCCTGCTTGCGCAGGACGGCGATCTCGGGATGATGGCCAAGCTGGGTTTCCAGCGTCCTCAGCTCGAGCGGAACGGCGTCAAGTACCGGCTTGCCTGCGAGGGGGAGCTGCGCCGCCTCGCCGATCCAGCGCGCGAGCGCCAGTTTGGCGTTGGCGACGCGCCGTCCCAGCTCGCGGGCGCGATCAGCCAGGGCAACCGCTTCCCCGCGGACGCTGAAGACGTCGGCTTGTGCGCCGCGTCCGCCACGGTATGCAGCCTCGGCCGCCGCGACCTCCTGGCCCGCCTGCTGTTCCTGTTCGGCGACCAGCCCTGCCATCGCCTCAGCGTAATAGCGTTCCAGCCAGGCCACCGCCGTGTCGCGCTCGATCGCGGCGGCGGCCGCAGTCTTTTCCGCCGATGTCCTGTCGGCTTCGCGCTCAAAGCGCTCTGCGCGCAAGCGCCGCTTGTCGGCGCGCGTCAGGTCTTGCATGAGGCCGATGCGACGCTGGGTCATGAAATCGCGTGTCGTGCTGAACCGGTCCGGTCCGTCGACCGGTACGTTGTCGACGCCGACCTTCAGGACCGGGTCGGGCAAACGCGCGGCAGCGACGGCCTGTTCTCGCGACGCATGAACGGCATAGTCCTTGGCGGCAAGAAGACGGGAACGTTCTACCGCGCGGAACTGCGCCTCCTGCAGTGTCAGCAGACTGTTGGCCGCGCCGGCACCGCCGCACAATGCGGAGATCAATGAGGCGAGTACGAGCCGTGCGCCGTGTCGACAGGCGCGATGACGCGCCAGCACGGGCGCGGTGTATGGGATAAACATGGAACCTCCAAGGATGCAACGCACAACATCGCCAGTGCGCGAGGCGCAGCGACGACAGACTTGGCAAGCAGGAGGATCAGATACGGAAACAGCAGTGGCGGATCGCCAGGGGCGGTGACGTTGTTCGCGTCAGGAAAGGAGGATTAGCGGGGGCGGAGTCTGGTCGGTAAGCGACGTCCAGCGGCAGCAGCGGCAAGCCGAAACCGACGGCCAGGAACGGTTGCAGTGGCGGCACCCCTGGCTTGTCGAGCGATTGGTTGTCCGCTTGGTGGTAGGCGTGGCAAAGGCTGGGCTGCACCAGGTCCATCTCGTGGCAGGCCGGCATCTCGTCTGGCGGCACGTAGGCCGACATGCGCGCGACTTCGCTTTCATGCTGCACGCTCAGCGCCGGGCAGGCGTACGCCGCCACAGCAAGCTGCATGAACAGGATGCTGAAAAGGGTGATCGTCGCAGCGAATAGCCGCGATGGACGGGAGAGGTGCTTCATGATTAAGTGGGATGCTACAAGTGGCGTCCGTTGTTGTCAACGACGCCACTTGTCCTGCAGTTCCCTGCCCTGGCTATGCGGCGGCGCCGGAAATCAAACCCGGACGGCGCCGCTCCGGAATCGTAACGTCGTCTTCAGCCATTCCCGGACCTGATAGGTCCTGGCTTCAAACGGCAGGTGAAACAGGAAGGCGCCGACGACGAGCCCAACATACAGGAGCAGATACACCAACAAATGCAGCGGCCGGTGAGGATCGAGCTTGGCGTTGCCAAGGACGGGCGCTGCAAGGTGCAGCATCGCTCCCATCAGTGGAATGTGCAGGACATACAGCGTAAACGAAAACTCCGAAAAGAATCGCCCGACGCGGTTGACCCACTCGTTAGCTCGCGTACGTGCCCACGTGACTTGCATGCTCGACAGAAACAGCACGAAGACCATGCTGAATAACAGGTACTGGACAAAGCTGTCCACACTGATGTCGCTCTTCCCTTTCAGGCGGATAGCGGCAGCCGCGCCGATGAGTCCAAGAAATAAGGTCCAGCGCAGGAACGGGCCACATTCGATCCGCACGCGTGAGAATGCTGCACCCAGCAGCCAGATCGAAAAGTACAGCAGGATTGCGCTGTTCAGCAGTTGTACGATAGCGGCAACCGTTAACAGGATCAGGACCCGGCGCCATGTGGACCGGGTACGGAATAGCATGACGAGTAGAGGAAACAGCACGTAATACCAAGTCTCGTTCGCTAGGCTCCATAACGGAAAATTACCGCCAAACTCTGGCACGAGAATGTTTTGCAGTCCAACCAGGTTGCCAACAAGAGCAGTTGCCGAGTACGCATTGTCCGGTGCGAACGCCAAACGCGACGGATCGAGCGCGGCCGTCGCCAAGCCGAACAACAAAATCGCGCCAAAGGTCGGTATCAGCACGATCCACAACCGGGTTACCCGGTCGATTGTGTAATTTCTGATAACGCCGTCGGTGCCAATGCGGTTGAGAAGACTGCCCCCGACAAGCCAGCCGCTGAGCACGAAAAAAACGATCACCGCAAGGTAGGCAAACCCGGCTGCAAAGGCAAGCCCCTGAAACGGCAGTGATGGGTTCTGAACGGTGCCGAAGCCAGGGTAGACTTGGGCACGCAGATGCGCGGCCGCAACGATTAGCGCCGCTAAACCTCGCAGCAGCGAGATGAGCATGGAATGCCACTGGTCTTCGGACAGATTGGATCGTTGAAGCAACGCAATCTTTGTCATGATGGGCTCTGGAAAAGGTCGAGATTGACCGATCCTAGGCCACGACCGAGCTTGGCCATCTGATAACAAACAAGCACGGAAGGTGCTTGCAATCAGGACATTGAGGCACACGCCGCTATAGCGCGACTTGGGCGACCTAGCCGGAAGGCTACGCGATGTTCGTCGTTCTCAATCCGAGCACTGCCGACGAGGTTACCGACGATCCGACCATCCGCCGCTGCATCGCTTTCGCCAAGGCCTGGGGGTACGGCGCACTTTGTATGACGAACCTGTTCGCGTTCAGAGCGACGGATCCTGACGACATGAAGGCGGCCGCCGAGCCAATCGGGCCGCAAAACGACTTTCACCTGCAGCGCCTGGCGCGCGGCGGTTGGCGTTGTCGTGGCCGCATGGGCGTCTATGGGACGCACCTGGAGCGGAATGCGGCAGTGCGGTCGATGGTTCCGGCACTGCATTATCTAAGAAAAACAGCGGATGGCCATCCCGGCCACCCGCTGTATCTTCCCAAGATCCTCACGCCGACCCCGCTCTGACACTGCCGTACAATCGGCTCCATTCGACCGTCCTTGCAAAAGGACCGAACGAACCGGCAGGATTACTTGCACACCGGGCTGATGGCGGCACAAACTTTGATCGCTCGTCCTGTGCCATGGTCGATAGCCTATGTTTCCCGCGGCGCATACACGTCGTCAGGATAAGGGAGGATCTGGGCCGTGCTTCGCAGCATGGACAAATACTTCTTGATCGCCATGTGGAGCTCGAGGCCAGTATCGATCGGGCGATCCTTAAACGCGTGGATCGCATTGCGGCGCGACTGGACCAGTTTGCAAAGGTCGATTTCTTCGGTCGGAAACAAGTTCGCCTTTTGGATGTAATCGATGAGCGTGTCCAAAGCCAACCCATCCGGGTCGAGGAGTTTTTTCTTCGTTTTATGCCACGCCTTCGTGTCTTTGAGCGTCTCAATATCGTTCTTGTAACTATCGTAGTGGACGGCCAGGAAGAGCTTGATGGTGCCTTCAATCAGGCTACCCAAGTTTGTCCACGCAAGGATGAGGTCCCCTTCCTCAAGGTCTTCCGGCGGATCGCAGTCCCAATGGCGCAGTGAACGCGAAAGCGAAACTTGCCAGTCAAGGCGCGACTTCGTCATGAGAGCGGCCGCATCCTCTGGCGCCCACCCGGAGGCTTCCGACCAGAAGCGGCGCAAGCCCTCGTTGAGCTTCTCGATACGCGAGATAACGTCATCGAGCGGCCGGTCGAGATCGTCGACCGCCGATACTGGGGACATCCATGGTGGGAGTGTCTTTGTCATTGCGCGATTGTGACGGTTGAGCGGGACGATAGCAATTGTTCAGCCAGACACACGTGGGGACGGCCGGCAGGAGGGAGAGAGAACAGCAACCAGCCAGCAAGCCGGAAAGATGAAAACGTAACTAACTGACACGAGACAAGCGCACAGCTATACTCCGGACGCACCCCGACATCAACTAAGGCGGTAACTTCGGCGACATCTAGCAGACAGAGGACGTCCACTTTCGCGCGCGAAAGAAGCGCCGAGACGATTGTTGGGGCAGTACGTCACGAAGCGTCAGGATCCTGGCGTGCGTTCGGCACGGTCCTCAAAACTTTGCTCTACCCCCGCAGCAGTACCCACCTGTTGAACCAGTCCCACTCGATGGTGCCGTAGCGCGGTGGCGGGAAGTCTTTCAGGCGCATGCGGAATTTCAGTAGTCCAGAATGAGCGCCATGGCCGAGGCGATTCGCACTTGCTTTGCAAGCCGCGCAGGAGTTCGTCTTATGGTCCATCAGTGCCATCCGCGGGTGGTCGGCGGCGCCCTCCCTCAGGCGGGCCAGCACCTGGTCTAGCCAGTATGTGCGACGCCTTGTCATTCCCTGATGCCAGTTAAAGACGGGGAAGCTGGGCTGGCCAGCCAGTGCTACCTCGAGCATATAGGGCGTTCCGACATCTCGTCCGCAATTCAAGCACTTTCCGAAAGAGAGCATCCTGACCGAGACGTCACAGTCGGCGTCAGCGGTGGTCGTCAACGGTGCCCATTTCAGGCCTCCGTTGAGTGCCTGACCGACGAACTCGGTAACATTGGAAAGGGCCCAAGCCTGGGACCACTCATTTTCCCAGTCCTGTGGGTGGTGGAGCGAAACGGGCCAGGCCGCGTCTTCGCCACTGACCAGGTTGAAGATCGGCAGCGCATGTTGTACTGGAAACGGCTTCTTCGTCTTGACGAACCAAAGCCCGCGCACACCGCTCTGCTTGTAGCGTGCCTGGCGCTCGCCCATGGTTGTCCAGTCGGGATTCGAGATTTGCACCTCGAACGCGACCGCCGCGTTCTGCCGCCGCGCGAGGACATCCGCTTTCCAGACCAACGTACCGTCTGCGCTGCGCTCCTCCGCTTCCACCTCGGCCTCCCATCCCGCCTGTATAACAGCCACAGCAATGCGCGCCTTCAACGCCAGATGGGTTTGACTCTCACCGCTTCCGCCATTTTATATTTGTAAGTACTTGATTTTCAACGAAATTCGTTAGTTTATCACCGATTTGACACGCAAGCCAACAATCAAATGCTTTTTTGTTGTTAGTGTGCTTGTATCAATTGCTCCCAGATTCCGTACAGCATGCACTAACGCTTGTCTTGTGTTCAGTTCTTCAACACCATGTTTCTGATGTCTCATCGGTGTCGCGTTGCCTCAACGATAGCCTAGCTCGGCAATACCATTTCCTTTCTATCGTTCTTTTCCACTGACGTTAGGGCATGTATAGCGGAGCTGGAGGGTAGGTAGAATTAGCTATACTTTCGCACTGAATTTGGACTAGACCATCCCGGCAAACCGATGTGATAGACGGGGCCTTTATGTTGCAGACAAAGCAATACTTTCAATAAACCGCGTTAGGGCACGGTTGCTAATGTTTGGCTACGTAGCTACCAGCTTGACCACGTTCGCTGCTTGTCTGGCCATTTAGGCGGCTTCCCTGGCATACGCCGTACCAGCTTCGCTGAAAATTCAACTTCAACATCACAATCGCCTTCCTTGAGCCGGAGTCAGCCGACTTGCCGCAACGGTTACCTATAGCGCAATGCTGCGCGATCCAGGTCTATACGCTTGACGCCGTATCAAAAAGGTTGCCATTGTCTCGGTTGCCGCACTACCGCACGGCATCTGAGCTTCCGGTGGCAGCATTCGCGTGTACATCAGCCCGAAAAACAGCGACGCGGTGAATATGATTGATACCGCATGTAATGAGGAGTAGGATTGGAAAGGTCGGGCGTTCGCCGAAGCAATAATTTAAAAAATCCAAAGGAGACAACGATGTCGCACATACTGGAAAATGCCGACCGGCCGCCCCCCATTACCGACCCAACCCGTCGCCGTCTGCTGGCAGGTGGCACTGCTGCCATGGCAGCAGCAGGGTTAGCCGGATTCACCAGATCTGCAATGGCACAGGCGGTGGCAGATACTGCTATTGCAGCAAAACCGTTACCAGCGTATGTCAACTGGAAAAACCCGGAATCGATGATCGTGCATACCGCCAGCACGCTGGAGACGAAGCGCAGCGCGTTCGGTACAGGTATCATAACTCCGACCAGCCAGCTCTACATCCGCAATAACCTGCCGGCGCCCGATGCATCGGTTGTCGCCGACCGCGACGGCTGGCAAGTAGCGGTCGAGGGCGTAAAGAATCCCCGCACATTGAGTGTGAAGGATTTGAAATCGATGGGCCTGGAGACAATGGCGATGGTACTGCAATGCTCAGGCAATGGCCGTGGCCTGTTCCCGAACAAGCCGAGCGGCACTCCCTGGCAGGTTGGCGCTGCGGGCTGCGTGGTTTGGAGCGGTGTGCCGGTGCGCGTCCTGACGGAAGCGCTCGGCGGAATTATCGACGGCATGCAGTATATGACTGGTACTGGTGGAGAGAAATTGCCGGAGGGTTTGGACCCGAAAAGCGTGATTGTTGAGCGGTCGGTACCCGCGAAGGCCATGGCTGACGCCATGTTGGCCTGGGAAATGAATGGCGAGCCGATTCCCCTCGCGCATGGTGGGCCGCTGCG
The DNA here is from genome assembly GCF_024802625.1 of Massilia sp. H6. Taxonomy (NCBI): domain Bacteria; kingdom Pseudomonadati; phylum Pseudomonadota; class Betaproteobacteria; order Burkholderiales; family Oxalobacteraceae; genus Massilia; species Massilia sp. H6. Next base: position 59,308 of record NZ_CP103372.1, on the reverse strand, counting down.
TTTAATCGTGCCCGGCTACACCGGTGTCAACAACATCAAGTACATCAAGAGGCTGGCGTTTACGGCTTCCCAAACCGATGCTGCCATCCAGAAGACCGGCTACCGCATCTCACCGCCGGGACAGAAGGGCGACCCGAGCCATCCTTCGGTATGGGAGATGTCACCGAAATCATGGATCAACTCGCCGGCGCCCGAAACTGGTGCGGTATCGGCCGGAAGGGCACAGATCAAGGGCGTGGCGTTTGGTGGACTGAATGCGGTGAAGTCAGTCGAGGTATCAGTCGACGGTGGCAAGACGTGGAAGACGGCGCGCCTGGTAGGGCCGGATCTAGGCCGCTATGCATGGCGCCAGTTCGTTTTGCCGGTGAAGCTTGAGCCCGGTACCTACACCATCGCCTGCGTCGTGACTGATTCACGGGGCAATCGCCAGCCAGAGGGCCGTGTGGAAAACACCGGTGGCTACAACAATAACAGCTGGCGCGATCACGCGCTGACTATTACCGTCGTTTAAGGGATATCCATGTATTCGTCGATTACACGTATGGCCACGTCCGCCGCAATTGCAGCAGCACTTGTCGGCTCGCCAGCTTTCGCGCAGGACAAATTAGAGGCTGGCAGGACGCTGTTCAACAAGACGGCCGTACCAGCGTGCGCGGTGTGCCATGCACTAAAGAATGCTGGCGCGGAGGGTGCCATCGGGCCCAGTTTGGATGAACTGAAGCCTGACGCAACAAGGGTGGAAAAGGCCGTTCGCAACGGTATCGGCCAAATGCCTGCGTTTAAGAATTTGACCGACGAGCAGATCAAGTTGCTCGGACAGTACGTGGCTACGGTTACCGCGGCAGGGAAGTAACGCGGGTTCCGTGACCATTGGGCGGATTCGAAATTGCGTAGTTTTACGCATACTTATTCTTTGATTCTTCACCTGATTTCTGACATAAAACATTTTTGTGATTAAGCTTTGCCACAGGCGTCCAACGGGTTTTGAGTCTTACGACTGACCTGCGACGGCCAATAGGGCTTCAAGAGGAGTCAGCGGGCTCACAAAAGGTAGATGAGGATCGTTACCGCCAATTGCTTTTGGCGTCGACTAACGGTGCCGAAGTAGGGCCCCTGCTAATCTAGACCGTCCAGCTTGAGCAGGCTCCGCGACATCCATTTCGCCTCACGCAGAAGCAGATGAACAGACCCCTAATACCCGGGCAGGGATGAATTGCAGCGTCGCTGTGCTTTGGACATCGGCCTTGCTAACTGCTAGCACGGCCCTACCTGCACATCTCCTTGTCCAACCAGATGAGCGAAGAGTCAGGCGCCCTAACGCTGCGTTTTACTCTTCCCAGTTGATCGTTCAATACTTCGTTTTTGCTGGAACACTCATCTCGCTAGTGTACCTGCGCTAACTCACTACGGCTATCGTCGACGCTCCCTAGCTAAAATTCCCTTTAGCAAGCGGTCACCATTGCTTTGCTTTCCTGCGCCGTATGTGGCGCAGGAAGGCACGGCATGCTGGCAGGAGAGAAGCGCAGCATGCACATTCCCGTTCTTTAATTTCACTATCCTTGCCGCGGCTTGCCGGCTTATTGCATGCTCATCAGCACCGCTTTGCCCGGATCTGCGGGTGCATCGCCTTCCATGACTAGAATGCGGCTGGCCGTGCCCTGTTTGGCGGAAAGGCTTCCGACGACTTCGCGCATTGGGCCGATGGCCGTGCCATTGGCCATGCCTTTCGGATTTGTCCTAAAACTGGCTACCGGCGTCGCCTGGCCGCTGGCGTACACCTTGTACACAGTTTCCGGCTTGAGCTTGTGCAGCGTTACCTCTAGCGCATCGGTGACACCCAAGTTGCGTGCCACGACCGATCCTGCCGCATCCCCGTTGGCCGGCTTGAGCGCGATGTTGAGTGGCTCGCTATTCGCGCGCGGACTGAGATTGGCCTTGCCCCCCCCGTCGGGTGCTGCCTTCGAAACATAGACCAGTGCCTGTGGCGCTTGTCCAACCGGCACGCGCGCGATGACCTTGTTGCTGGCGCTGTCGATGACGTCAACCGCGTCGCCATTCTCGAGGCCGACGTAGAGACGGCTACTATCATCTGAACTCCAGATTCCGTGAGGCAGCGCGCCAGTGGGGATGCTCGCCACCAGTGTCGGCGCGTTGCCGGTAGTGAAGACCTTAACGACGTTTTCGCCGCCCACCGTTACGTAGGCATGCGTGCCGCTGGCGGTCTTGACGAAGGCCAGGTGATTGGTGATGAAGCCGGTGTCGATCACGCCTTTCACAGCAAGCGTAGCGGTGTCAATGCGGGTGACCTTGCCGACGTCCTTATGGGTCATCCAGACTTCTTTGTTGTCCGGAGTGAACTGCAGGAAGGGTGAGAACGGGCTCGTCACCGGAATGCGCTTGACGACCTTGTGCGACTTGACGTCGATGACGTCGACGGTCGGGTTGAAGCTCGACACTACGAACGCGAGCTTACCGTTCGGATGGAACAGCACCATCCCGGGTCCGCCAGTTGTTTGGATACGGCGCTTTTCCTTGAACGTGGCTGGGTCGATCACCGAGATGTAGTCTTCGCCGCGCACCACGACCCAGACCTCACGCCCGTCGGCCGTGAAGAAGCCCTCGTGCGGCGAGCGGCCGATGTAGGTCACGCCCTTGACCTTGTTGGTCGCGGTATCGATGAAGGTGACTGAATTGGAGCCATTGGACACGACGAGCAGTGTCTTGTGGTCAGGCGAGAAGCCCAGCCCGTGCACGTTGATCTCACCCTTATACAGTGGCGAGAGCACGTCGGGGCGCTGGTTGCCCAAGCGGATCTGGCCCAGCAGGGTATTCGTGGACGGGTCTATGACCGAGACAGTATTGCTGTTCTGGTCCGCGGTGTAGACACGATCCTGGGGGCCGGGAAGCGCGTATGCGGGCGTTGCCAGCGCGACGAGAGAAGCGAGGGCAATAGCAATTGAAGCGCTTGTGCTCGCTCGGCGAATTTCATTGGTGTACATGTGAGTCCTTTTCGGTGGAGGTCTTTTGCGGCTTGCTACGGGAGGCCTGGTAGCGTTGTAGCCAGGCCTGCATGATCTTGATTTCGTTTTGCTGTTCGACAATAATTCCTTGGGCCAGGTTACGAAGTCCTGGATCTTTGCTATGCACCAGGATGGCTTTGGCCATGTCGATGGCGCCTTGGTGATGCGGAATCATCATCGTGACGAAGTCGTGCTCTGGGACCCCATTGGTATTCGCGCGCCGCATGCCCTGGTCCATAATCGCCATGGCGTCACCCGCCAGCGCCGCGTAGGGCCTGTCGCTACTGGCGACGAAGTAAGGTGGTGCGCTCCCACCATGATTGTGAAGTGGCGCTGGCTGGCCCTGAGCCGCCGCTGCAGTGCTCCAGAGTACTGCGGTCAACAGTTGCGAGAATTTCATACGGGTGTCTCCAGTTGTTCGTAGACGGCGCTTGCCACCCGCGCTAGTTCTCCCTTGTCGATGCCGGCAGAGAGCGCATAGCCAAATTTGCCGTCGATCCAGTAGAACACGTTGACGGGACCTTCTGCAGCAAAACGGAAGCCCGTATCGCGGTTGTGCGCCTGTTCGTTAGAAACATACAGCGTGAGGCGCTGGCCAGTGCGGTCATGGTACATAAACTGGGCCACCGGGCCGCTGGTACCAGGCAGCAGGCGTCCGCCGATGAGCTCGTAGCCCAGCTTGCCGAGACGCGGTGGATGAATCTTGCTGCCAAGCCGTTTCGATAGCCATGCGACCAACTGGTCTTCCTGTTCTGCGCCGATTTCAACCGGGCGACGCACGTCGGGGCTGTACACCACATGGGCAACAGCGGCCTGATGCGCCAATCCCCTGGCTGGCTGGCTGAAGGCGGGACGGGTGTAATCGGACGCGAGCCGCGGGTCGTAGTCGGTGGCGCCGCGCAGTCCCCAGCCCGCGCCGCCGCCGAGGACGGCGATAGCCAGCCCCGCGGCCAGGTTTTGCCACCGCCACTGCCACCCAGGGCGCACTGGCGCACTAACGCGCGACGGCACGATTTCCTCGAGCACTGGATCGAACAGGGCGTGCAGGGCTGCGTTCTGGGCCGCGTAGACTTGCAGCCGATCTGCTTCATCCGGGTGCGCTGCAAGATAGGCTTCGACTTCGGCCATGCGTGCAGAAGGGAGGCGGCCATCGACATAGGCGTGCAGGTCGGCTTCAGTAATGGGGAGGATACTCATTTGACGACTTTCAGGGCAACGACGGGGGCACGGCCTTCCATCAAGACACGCAGTTTCTCGCGGGCGCGCGACAGCCGCGACATAACGGTTCCGACGGGGAGGCCTAGGGTCAGCGCCACGTCCTCATAGCGCATTTCTTCGAGTCCAACCAGCAGCAGAATCTCCCTATGCTCCTCCGGCAGCAGGCGCAACGCGGCGTCCACGTCGCGCAGTTCGAGGCCGGCAGAGACACGTTCCGGGGCAGCGGGCTGGGGTGTGTCGTCGTCCAGTAGCTCGGTTGGCACTTTACGCCGCCGCCCTTGGTCGATACGTACGTTATGCATTATCGAGAACAGCCATGCCCGCATGTCGCTGCCCGGCTGCCACGCAGCGAGCTGGGCCCAGCCACGTTCCACCGTGTCCTGCACCAGGTCGTCTGCGTCGGCGCGATCCCCGGCCAAGGCGCGGGCATAGCGCCGCAGCCTTGGGATACAGGCTAGGAGCTGCTCGCCGGCGTCAGGTGGCAAGGTTCGCATCGTTTCGTGGATCAGTTGGCGGCCGGTTTGGGATCGACCTGCCAGGTTTCGTTCACAAGCTTGCCGTCGCGGTAGGTCAGCACGTAGCGTACCTTGACCTGGATTTTCCCGTCGAAGCGTACGGTGGCAACCACTGTGGCGCCCTTCGGGTTGGCCGTTTCGTCGATGCCCATGACGGTCACGCGGGCCGGCCCGGCGGCAGCGCCGAACTTGTCCCAAACCGCGCCGATGGCTACGGGGCCGGTATAGGTGCCGTCCAGCGGGCCGCCTACCCAGGTCAAGCGCGCGTCGTCGGCGTAGTCGCGCACGATGGCGGCACGCTCGCTGGCGCCGACTGCCGCAATATGTGCCTGGGCGGCGTCGAGGGCCGGTCCTGCGAAGGCCGGATGTGTGACACCAGCAGTGATGGCAAGTAGAAGGGCAAGAGGTGCAGTTTTCATGGTGGGCTCCCTGGGTGGATGTGATAGAACGAGCTGTTCCTACTTGGGTGAACGGATCTGCAGCTGCTTTATTCCATTTCAGCGCATTTATTTTTTCGTCTGCCCGCTAGAGCAGCAGCCTGCCGTGATTTCACGTGCACGAATTACGTTTTCGAACGTCGCGGTGGCACGGCTACGGTAGCGCTCCGCATGGCGCAGCATAGAAAACGTGCGCGCCGCAAGGTCACGCTGGACGCGCCAACAGTCGGGCATGCAGGTCCGCAGCGGCCAACAGTTTCGACATTACGGTGGTGAGCGGGCGAGCCATCACAGCGCTGTATATTGCAGCGTTCAACGCAAGTTTAACGACCATCTGTGGCACTAAAGGGGACACGGGGTGCGTACACGGCGGCTTTCGCAAGTCCAGCGGATGTCGGCGCCGGCTTAAACTAGGAATACCTGTGAGTGTGCTGGTACGAATGCTGTACACCGGCGTTACATACAGAGCTCGAATGCGTCCATCAGACCGACCGTCGGGTCAGTCCGATGCTAGCGTGTCCGATTGAGCTACTAACTCTGGTAGGACCGGCTGTCCACCCATTGCGGTGAGCTGCTATGCTGAGCTTAACGGCCGGGTTCGGCCAAAAGCGGAGAATGCTTTAGGAACCTGAGGCGCAACGAAAATTCTAGGGAACGAGGGATGAAATCTGTACTACTTGTAGCTGCTGGAGGAGCGATAGGCTCGGTTTTGAGATTTAAACTGTCTAGCTGGATACTCCAGCAAACAGTGATTTGGAGATTTCCTCTGGGAACATTTTTAGTCAACGTTATCGGCTGTTGTGTGATGGGGCTACTTGCTGGATTCGCACTAAGGGATAGCTCGTTCACACCACATGCCCGACTTTTTCTTATGACTGGAATCCTAGGCGGTTTCACCACCTTTTCAGCGTTCGGCCTTGAGACATTTCATTTGCTACGCCGAGATGAGGTAGGTGTAGCGTTGATCTATGTTGTTTTGAGTCTCATTTGCAGCCTGCTAGCCTTATGGGCTGGTTTTAGCGCTACGCATGACTTCAACAGATGACTGCATTGGGTCGATAGCCGACGCAAATAACTATAGTCCCCGCATGAAGAGCGGCCGTTCCCGTCACCAAGGTGGCAGCGAGGAGAGTTTTTCTGCCTGACGTAAAGTTATTCAATTATTTTTTTGACATCATTCGGTGGTATACTGTAGTTGCAAGCAATGTGACGGCGAATAGCCAACGTGCTTGACCAACGCGCAGCAGCGCATCTCAAAATGGTCGACCCTCAGCTCTGATACGACCGTATCCCGAACTAAACCTTAGAACATTTTTCGCTACCGGCTCATCGCCGGATGGGCGCCGCTGCGCGTATTTCCTTATCAATTCAGGAGTTTGACATGACCACAATCCCAGCAATTCTCAAGTCAACAGCTGCAGGTTTTGAACCCGCTTACGGTCACGTGAGCACCCAAGGTGACAGGCACGCGGATCTCTTCTGCGCGATTGCCATAGTGGCGCGCACTACCTTGCCAGACGTTTTCAAAGCCGCGGAGGCACTTGGCATGCCCAAGACTGGTCCATATTACCAATACTTGACGGAAGAACTTTTGTCCAGCATTGGAGCCAGCTTTGGGCTAGTTTTCACTGTCTGGAAAGAGGTGACGAAGATCGCAAACCTTCCCGACCTTGCAATCGCCTTAGTACGGTACGACGCTGACTATGAGACTGGTGAGGCTGCAGTTCTCCATCGGGCTAAAGCCAGTCACGATGGTAAGTTGGTAATTTATGCAATGTTGCCTGGGGCAGCCGATCCGAAGCAGCAGGTAAGAACTGACGTAGACGTTTTAGCGCCAGCTTGGTACATCGGCGTACACGCGATGAAGGCAACGACGCCTAAGAAATAAGGTTCTTCAGGACCGCCACGACCTGACAGGTCGTGGCCATAACCTCCGCACGCCGTCGGCATTGCACAGTATCTTTCAACCCGAATCTCATGGTTAATTAGCACGGCCGAATGGCCGAGCGTCGTCGCGGCGTGGCAGTCACTTCACAATGAGGTAAAAAATGAGCTTAAACCATCAGGCATCTGCCAGACGGGAACACTGCGCTCAAAATGGCCCTGCGCTATTCCAACTCGGGTGCATCCGTGCCACACCTGGGGCACTTGACCTGCTTGATCGCACCGGGACGACCGCTGCACTATTTTTGGACAGACATCAGCGTGGTGACTTTGGTACTGTCGGAGCGCAAGATGCCCAAGCTAACAAAGACGCCATCGAAGACGGCGAACGTATCCTTTCGTCCTTCAACCTGGGCAGCGCACGGCTATGGGTGATTACAGAAGGCGACCGTGCATGTACAACGCTACTTCTTCCGGAAGAGTATTGAACTTGGAGGTTTAACTTCCCTATGACCGGCGGCCATTGCGCCGCCGTTTTTTTCAAGTTCGTCAGATGCCTCTAATCTATTATTGTGAGTCACTAAACCAGCCATGAAAACTTCAAATCGGCTAACACCACTCGTTGTCCCCTTCCCGTCAACCTCTGTCTCGAGCAGGTCGATAGAAACCGCCGTTGGCAGCTCGGCAGCGCTCGCGGCCACTTACGCTGCTGCAGCACAATCAAAAGCGACGCTGCGCTCGTACGCTGACGACATGCGGCACTTTTACCAGCACGGCGGCAGTGTGCCAGCGACGCCAGAGTTTGTGGCTGAATATCTGGCTCGCTTTGCAGGAACACTGGCCATCGCTACACTTCAACATCGCCTCATTGCTATACACCGTGCACATACCGACAAAGGTCTTGAGTCTCCAACCATGAACCGTATGGTCAAGCAAACAATGATTGGCATACGAAGAACCATTGGTGTCAAGCAACGGCAGGTTAGAGCCCTCGTGAAGGATGACCTACTGGAGTTGATGGTCCATATCGACAAAAGCAAGCCGATGCGTCGAGCCAGGGATTCGGCTCTGATTCTTTGTGGTTTCGCCGCCGCTCTGCGCCGCTCAGAAATAGTCGCGTTGCGCGTCGAGGACGTAACTGCATACGATACCGGTATCGAGCTATTAATTCGACGCTCGAAAACTGACCAGGAAGGAGTCGGACGCACGGTCTTTATTCCTCATGCGCGTGGGGCTCGTTGCCCGGTGAAGGCACTGCGCCACTGGCTCGCTATCTCTGAGATAAGTGCAGGTCCGCTCTTTCGGCAAATAAGTCGTCATGACCATATTGTCGGTGACGCGGCGCTCGTGCCGAAATCAGTAGCGTTGATCGTGAAGGCTGCAGTGCGAACGATGTCCGGCGATCAAGCGGCCAAGGACGTGGCCGGACATAGCCTGCGTGCCGGCTTCTGCACCGAAGCAGCGGAAGCAGGCATGGCAACTTTCCTTATCTCCGGCCAGACCGGTCATAGAAGCTCAGCTTCGCTTGCACGGTACATCAGGCCTGCTAGTCAAAGGAAGATACCTACTCTGCTGTAATTCCGGTGTTCTAAAAGCGGAAGCGATGTTGCAGAGAGTCAACGCGGCGTCGAAGCAATGACGCAATTGCCGCAAGTAGAGTCACCTGTGCAATAATTGTTCAATGTGCAATTGGGAGGCCACAGTTGATCTACTTTGAACATCTTAAGCGGAGGTACGCCGAATCACAATGCAGGTGCTCTGCTGATCTATGTGCAACGTGACAATTGTAGCGGCCGAATGCTGAACTGGCGAACCGAGTTCGCAGCGAAGTCGACTGAGTATGATGGACTTCAGGTAACCGACTGCAGTCGCCGCCTAGGGCTGGCATTCGTAGGCGAATTTCACCTGCCGCGTATTGGGAGTGGCGCTCCGAAGTACAAAGTGCGGCATGTGGCTGTTTCAGCATTTAGGCCAGCCAGCGCTGTAGTTGGGCCGACAACTACATAGTAATGTGGACATGCGCTCTCAAGTGATGTGTTGCGGGTTGCCAGTCTGAGCGAGATCGGATTAGATCACCACTTCACGACTTCTCTCGGTGACTTGACCCCAATGGCCGGAGTGGCGATAGCAATTGGAACCGCAACAGGCGTGACCAGCAATGCGCCGCAGTCCAATAACCGGACTCTTACGTAAGCTCCCGAAATTAACCCGGCACTAGCCGCTATTTCCTTCGGCAGGCGTAGCCCGAGACTATTTCCCCAACGGTTTATCTTGGTCATGTTCTTACTCCCTGAACGATTAATATACGATGTATATCAATGCAAATTGCCGTCTCTGCTGAATTGGCGCACGCGCTTCGCGGCTGCGACTAGCCTGCTTTGGCGTGCGCCAGCCTCGGTTTATGCGCCAACCACTACCACGCCCTCAAACAAAGGAAGGTGACCTCGAGCACCTTTAAGGAACAGCCGCTGAAGGCGTTTGATCAGCTCAGGTTTAGTCATCCGACGCAGCCGGGTGTTTTGCTTGTACCAAGTCAGGTAGGCGGCATAAATGTCTTTGAGCAGAGTCGCGCTTCCGGGTGACTCGCTCAAGCATTCGGCAAGGAATGCCTCGAACGGATCGACCTCGTGACGTTGGAGAGCAACAAAGTCGCGGACCTTTTCGGGCACAACCAGGCCATGCCGTAAGTAGTCGTGCGCGCCCTCAAGCATCATGTTCAAAATGCCGGGCCGCTCCCTCTCGAGCTTGCCCGCAAGGTCTTTGTCGTCCTCTTCCGGCGTGAACGTGCGGTTGAATGGAACGACAAGGGCACGGCGCCATAGGCCGTTGTCATCATCCATGGCGGCAGGCATGTAGTTTGCGACCATCAAAATCACGGCTTCTACCGGCATATCTTTGGGTGAGCCATAGTTGTCGCGGACGTTGATGTGGCCATCACCAGTAATCTGCTTAATTAAGCTAGAGTCGAGCGACTGCTTGGCTGTAGGTTCCGAAACAACAGCGAGACGCTTCCCTGCCAATTGCGCGATAGCGGGGTTTGCGCCGTCTGAGGTGTGTGACTTCACCATCAGCGCCGCTGTGGGTAGGAAGGTGAAGTAGGGCCCCAGAATACTCTTCATGACTTTCACCAAGAGCGATTTACCGTTGTTTGCCGAACGACCCAGCCAAACAAAGAAATATTGCTCAGGGCGGCCAAGCAACATGAGGCCGAAAAGCTGGAACATAAACCGCACCATGTCCTCATCGTTCTCAAAGATCTCGTTGACGACGCGTGTAAACAAAGGCGCTTCGGCGGTTGGGTCGTAAACGACAGTAGATGCGTGAAGGGGCAGCGGTCGGTACTTCTTAGGAACGACCTCAAGTGACAGCATGTTCAGCACACCTCCCTTGAACGGAAAATACGGGAAGGATCGGACTTTGTTGCCCTCGTGCTTGCGGATCAAGACTTCCGCAATGTGATCACATACGTCGTTCAGGCCTTTAATAGTACCGATCTTCTTCAGCCACGCCGTCTTCAAACCGTCAGAAGTGAACCTGGCGATGACCTCCTTGCATACGCTCTCAGTCTCGCTGCGGCGCTCAATCTCTGTCAAAAGGCGATAGCTGCCGCCGTCCTGTTTCAAGAAGTGTGGCGATCCCTTTTGCCCGGGATGCTCGATGACAGCGAACTCCGCATGCATGACCTCAGCACACATCGCACCGAAATCACGGTCGGTTAGCACGCTGGGGGTGGCATCTCGATTGCGGAAGCCAGGGTTTGACCATCCTTCTCGTTGCGCAGCGTAGAACAGCGGACGAATCGACGACAAATCTGCAGCCTTGAGCAGGTACGGCCATTTTTTCGCCACGGAGTCTGCATCGTAGTCAGAAGAGTATGCTGAAAATGTGTGGAACAGCTTTTCTCCCTCAGAGCCGAGTCCCGCCAAGGCGAGGCCAATGCGAATCCAGCTATCGTAATCAGATGCCAAGTGGCTCAAATATGGTAAGGCACTTGCTGCGTCTTCAACCATATCCGCAGACGTGTGGTGGATCTTCGAGATAGTCAATCTGTCGTTCATGCGGGGATTTAGCATGCGCTCCAAGTTTGCGACTAGAGGGGCATCGAACGCATGGCAAAGCGTGTCGTAGGTGTGGTGCTTTCCCGAGCAGTGCTTGTCGTACAACTTCACCTTTTCGCCAGTCTTGTGGTTAAGGAAGCCAGGCAATCGTACTGCCTGATTCATGCGGGCAAATGCCACATCGCCGTCGAAGCGCTCTTGAATTACAGTTGCTAAAAACTGCATCTGCTCTGTGGTGCACACGGCGTCGAGGATCCAAAGGGCATGGCAGCGTCCAGTTGACGTCGTTACAACGAAACTGGGGGAAATGAGCTCATTCGACTCAAGCAGCTCAGGCAGCCCACTGTCGAAATCCGCCGCAACAGCCCACGAATGCTTTACGACACTGCAGGAATGACCAGCTTCTGACGTAACGGCAACCATCATGTAAGGTTCCCAGCCCGCCGCCGCGTGGCTAGCGAGAGTAGATTCATGCTGGTGGAAAGTTCCGTAGCTGTGTTCGACCGCCTTAACTACACGGGACTGGTTGCAACGCATCATGTAGAGCAAGCCAAATTTACCCTCTTCACCGTGTACCGCGTGGCAGAGGGCTCTAGCTTGCATAAGGCTGTGATCGTAGTCAGTAGGTTTAACGTTAGTTTTCATAGGTTACTTTCAATGATTGTCTAGTGAGTCAATTGCGTACGATTTATATTGTTTATACTTTTTATTTTTGTTAAAAAAAGTAAACATATAAAATCAACTCAAGTTACTCATGCGGCTTAGTCGGTTATCGGTTACTTTGAGCGGGAAGGTAAGGACGCGCCCAATTGCAGACTTACTTGGGTACCTCGCTTTCAGCGACACGGGCGTCAACCCAAGCATTTACCGCGTCGAGCGACCAGCGGCTTGAACGCGCAATCTTGACCTGACGAACAAACTTTCGTTCAGCGATTAGGGCGTATACTTGACTTTTGGAAAGACCGGTGATCTCTAGGACGTCGTTGAGTCTGATGAGCTTCTTTGAAAACATGACACCTCCAAAACACAAAAATAATTGGAGCCATTGAGCGTAATGAGTAGACGAACGAAGTTCGCCTAAACATCGGCCGGGGCCAATGGCTATGCAGAGTTAAATTTGGTTAGGGGTAGGGGAGCAAGGCGTTGGGAGTGGCCTCGCAAGACGTTCTCTGACCTGTGATGTTGCTAGGCTTACGATACGTCTGAGTAGCAAGCGTACATCAGATTGCGGGAAATGCGAAGAAGATTCAAACGTGCGAGCGCTACTAGGGCGCGCTCTGCATGCCTGTGGCCGTAGGATTAGGACCGGCAGAAGGCAGCCCAGTCATTCATGAGCAGTCGGCGTTTCTCGAACAGATCGCCCCGAAAGTAGGCTGCTTCGGTCTTGTCTTTGAGCGTATGAGCTAGGGCGAACTCGATGCACTCTCGTGGATGGTGCGTGCATTCGCCTGCCCAGTCGCGGAACGTTGAGCGGAAGCCATGCACCGTTATCGCCCCAAAGTTCATCCCCCGCACTAGTTCCAGCATTGCCATATTTGAGAGCGGTGAGTCCTGCTTACGTCCAGGGAAGACGTAGTCGTTCTCTGCGTTATCCGCCAACTTTTTGACGATGGCGCAGGCCCGGTCGCTCAACGGCACACGGTGTTCGCGGTCGGCTTTCATCCGAGCCGCAGGTATTACCCATATTTTGGCTTCAAGGTCGAACTCATTGAACGTGGCTTTGATCGTTTCGCTCGTTCGGCTGGCACATAGGATCGTGAACTCGAGTGCCAGTGGTGAGATGCCGAGGCCATTCCGTAGAGCAGAGATGAACGCAGGAAGCTGGCTGTAGGGAAGTGCAGGATGGTGCACGACCTTGTTTGCGGCCGACCGGCTTATGAGCAAATGGTCCAGATGGCCTTTCCACCGCGCCGGATTGTCCCCGCGCCGGTATCCGCGTGCAGTAGCCCAGTCAAGCACTGACTCAATCCGGCCACGAAGACGTGATGCCGTCTCGGTTTTTTCTTTCCAGATAGGATTGAGTACTGCCATGACGAGTTCTACATCAACGTCCGCAATGGGAAAGTGGCCGAAAGTTGGATAGGCATAGGTCGCGAGCGTGTTAGTCCACTGGTCAGCATGCTTCTTATTTTTCCATGCATCCTTGTGCGCAAGATGATATTGCGTCGCACAGTCACGAAAGGTGAGTGCGCGAGCATCGTCCATATTCTTGGCGTGTCGCAGCTCTTTTTTTACGGCTAACGGATCCAAGCCAGCCTGCAATTGCTCTCGGCACGTGTGGGCAGCCAGGCGGGCTTGTGCAAGACTAACTGTATGTACAGGGCCCAACCCTAAGCTTCGGGCTTTCCCTTGGCGCATGTAACGGAAAAGCCAGCTCTTAGAACCGGCTTTCATGATCTGAAGGTAAAGTCCTCCACCATCACTGTAGAGCCCTGGTGTAGTGTTCTGAGTCACAACTAACGCTTTCAATCGGTGGATTGTTCCAGCCATTTCTTGGGCTCCTAAAATCGCGACAATCAAGCCGACCTACAAAATGGTATCAGATGTCGGTGGCCGTCGATTGCACCATCATGCACTTTGGAGGATAGAGAAAGGCATACTGTCATTGGCGTTCGTACCAAGCCGATATCGACAGTGGACATCGACAAGCGCTAGTGGCCGTGCATGTGGCTGACACCGCTGCTGCCTTGGCAACCCGGCGTCGTGCTCAGATGGTAGAAGTGCGCAACTTTTCCTGCCGGGGTCCGAACCTGTACCGGCGCCCCGCAGCATTTCGCGGTAAAGAGCTTTTCGGTTCGGTTCCGGCTCTTTAGGTTTTCCAGCGTTAGCTGGTCCATTCCTACGAGCGACACAACGCCGTTCGCCGACCGCGCGCTCAGGGGCATCGGATCGCCCCTCCGGAGCCACTTGGCCGATCGCCAGTGCAGCGCCGGCTAGCACTTTCGCGCGCGAAAGGTGCCAGGCCGCGACCGGATACGAGTGACGTTTTCGGCAGCCTCAAACTAATTCCCGACATAGTCCCCGCACATGGCTTCGCCTTTCACCAGGTGGAGCGGTGGGGCGCTCTGCCTGTCGAATGAAATCAACCTGATACTATCTCCGCGGCGCTCGAGCGACATCGGCGTCCCATCCTTCGTCATCTGGCGGTGCAATGCTTCAGGTGTGGCGACTCCGCCGAACATCTCGCGCATTGGAATGCAGTCGCCTCGCGTGAGTTGGGCGACGAACCACTGCTGCGTGTCGACCACCTTGCGACGCGACGCTTCGGCCAAGATGGGCGCCCTGAACGCCTGGCAGGCCTTCATCGTACTGGTAAACGCGTACTTGCTACCGCTGCGGGTTGACAGGACCAGTACGCGGGACTGGTCCGCCGTCGTCTTGTCACTTAGTATCGAGATGGCGCCGGCGTGCTGGGATAACGACGCCGCCGGCGTGGTATCTCCAGGCAATCTGACGCATTGCTGGTCGACTAGCTTAGCGTCCGCGCTTAAGCTAACGTAGTACCAGGTGTCGGCTCGCGCTGCAGCAGGCCAGGCGAACATGCATGCCGAGATGGCCGTGCAGGCGTAGGAATATAAGCGCATACAAGAGGATCGTGGTTGAATCGGCACCTTATCACTGGTGCGTCCGTTTTCGGAAGCAGCCGGACATTCTTGGAAATCAGTATGCTCTCGCCGATGCCCACGCGAGCCTGGAAAGCTGCCGCCTGGCGGGCGCGCCGTTCATGCACCGCCCTCTTCTGCCGGTGCAGGCGGCGGCGCGGCGTCAGGTGTCGGGGCGGCTTGCGTTTCCATCCAGAACGACCTGAACATGACGGAAAACGCCAGCCACCATGCATAGACGCCGGCTGCCGATTCACTTTTCGCTGTCGCTTCCCGGCAGCGCTTCATAGCCGCTCGCCTGGAAGTCTGCAATGCTCAAAGGTTCATCAGGGGTTTGTTCGGTTGTCATGAGAGGGGCAATGAGCGACGTTCAAGACGCGCCACGGGATTGCAGAAGAGCCTGATAATAAATGTTTACGTTGAGACCGGGTGCGCATTCTTGCGACGGCCGTGCGGGGCGCCGCAAGGAGATGTGGGTCCACGGGTGTGACTGTGCCGGAAATCAGTTGCCGGCGCCCGCATACTCAAGATCGGCCGGTCGGTGAAAGCGACAGCGAAGGCCCGATGGCAAGTAGCGCGCCGCGCGCCTGATTCTGGCGCCGGCCCCGGCCGGCCCGTCCTCGGCTCGCCGACAGTGGTTCAGGACGTGCAGTAACGCCCGCCCGCGAGTCAGCTCCACCACCATCTGTCCGGTGAGGATAAAAACATGGTCGAACACGGTAAAAGGATCGTTAGCCTGCAGAGCCTCCTGCAGGAGCGATAAGGCGTAGTCGCGCTTCAAGGCCGGCGCCGTCCAGTTGTCGTAAATTGCGAGCCATTGCTGGTCGTGCGCAGCATAGCCAGGCCTTTGTGCGCTGTCGGCCTTCTTTTTGATGAAATGGAGCATGGCGTCGACCCAGCCGCGTTCCACGGAATCACCCACCATTGGCTCCGGAAACCGGTTCGCACTGATCTCGCTCAGCAGCTGCTTACGCGATTTTCTGGGCTCGCCAATCACCGCAGGCTGGACGAGATATGCGCCCCTACCCTGAGCCGCACGCAGTTTACTCTCATGTACCGCGTTTTCGGCTACCGCTTCGGTGTGCTCGACGCCGATCGACACGCTGCCAAGCTGCAATGCAAAATCCGGACTCTCGTCCTTGGTGAGCCGAAGCGGGAAATCGGCCGTGCTCAACGGTATGGATGCAAGGAGACGGACCATCGTGTAGAACTCCGGAGTGTTGCCACGCGGCGTTGGGTGCGGTGGCACCTCCTGGTTCAGGTAGGGTAGGCGATCGTGTAGTTCCTCGAATGTGGCGGCTGCAAGCAACATAGAAAGATCCGATAGCAGGGAGGCCACCATAATATGTCATGGCACCGGTTGGGGGTGCTGTCGACGCCGTCTCAGGGGCGCCGCATTCAATCTGAAATGTACGGAAGATGTGAACAGGACGGCAGTGAAGCGGCTGATGAGCCCGCTTCCTTACATGATTACTGCTGTAATCATGTAAGCGTTTATGCTTGTTTTCCGCGTGAAACACGGTTAGGATGGCTTTTTCGCAAAGAAAGCCAGCTTTATGCAGCCGCTCCTCGACCTTCTCGACAGCCATGCCTCTTGCGTCGCTATCGACCTGACCAACCCCAGCTGGCACCTCAACCGGAACATCGGCGCGGTACCGGGCTGGTACTTCATCCGCACCGACGCCCCCGTCAACGTCCTGCGAGGCCAGACGCTGTGTCCCAGGACCTATGTCACCAAGGGCGGTAAGGAAAAAAAGGTCGGGCGCTACGACATCGCTGCGCGCGCCGCGCGCTTTACCGACGACATGCAACCGTACTGGAACACGACCGAGGTCTATTCCGGCCTGGCCAAAAGCCTGCAAGACCGCGCCCGCGAACATACGTTTCCAAATGATCCCGGCACCATCGGGCTCGCGCTCGGCCGCTACCCGGAGCTGGCCAGCTTCACCTGGACCTTCGGTTTCATCCGGCTCGACCGCCTGGCGGCGCCGGCATCGGGCCAGGATCTGCTGCTGAAGCTGGGCGAACAGGCCTGGCGCGCGCGCAACGGCTGGCCACTGTTGTGCAGCGCCTGACCTGACCGTCGATGCCCCTGTGCCGGCGCCGCCGGTGCCCTCCTTGACCCCCGCTTCGTTTAACGCATGACCCAGTCCCCTCCCCTTACCACTGTCGCGCTGACCTTGCGCGACTTCCACCGGTCCGGCGCCGCCGGCATCATCGCCGGGCACGCCGACGCGCCGCTGCACGCCCTGACGCCGCTGCTCTTTGAGGCAGGCGCGGCAGCACAGACCGCCGGCGACACCACGTTCGCGGCAATGCTGATCCTGCTCGGAAGGATCTGCTCGATCGTCCTGCAGCCATCGAATCGCGGAGCGCCGCTGACCCATATGGCAGCCTGGTCCGACGGCACCACCAGTTTCGATCCCGACCACCTGCAGCGGCAGGAGCTCGACCTGCTCGCGCAACTGGTGGACCAGGTCGACCACGTCCCGTTGCGCGCACGGCTGGCCGACCTGGTGTGGCTGCGCGCGAAGCGGCATGGTCACGCCTATCCGTTGCGGGCCATCGACGATTACCGGTCGGTACCGCCGGATCCGGCGACCTGGTACGAGGGCGGCCACGCCCACTGGCACCGCGCGCTGCAGTTGGCGAAGGAGCTGAAGGGCACTGCCGGCATTCGCCTGGCCGAGATCGAAGACGTCCTGGTCGACCGGGCCGAGCGCGCGGAAAACGACCCCGGGTACAACGCGCTTCACTTCCTGCGGCCACTGACCGAGGAACGGCTCGGGCTGCAGCACGCCGAGCGCGTCACCGCGCTGCTCGAGCGCCGGGGTCGCGCAGCCGCGGCCGCGCACGACGCGCACGCGGCCGCCGCGCACCTGGAGGCGGCGAAGACCTGGTTCGAGCGCGCGCGCCAGTTCGATCGCGCCGCCGAGATGCAGGCGTTGCTGGCCAGGACCTGGGAAGCGCATGCCGACGCGGCGGCGGATGCGGTAACCCGCCACGTTTTCTATAACGACGCGATCCGCGCGTACCGTGCCGTGTCGGCGAGATTCCGTAGCGCGCTCGGCGTCGACGCCGCCCTGCAGGGCGTGCGCCACAAGTACAACCAGGCCGGAGGTGACGCGATCGGCGAAATGTTCATCTTCCGCGGCCCTGAAATCGATCTCACCGATGCTGCCGAGGCGGCCGTCGAGCGGGTGCGCCAGCCCGATCCGCTGGTCGCGCTATTCGCGCTCTGCTCGCTGCAGCGGCTGCCGGCGAAGGCGGACTACATGCGGGGCGCAGAGGCCTTCCTGAACGACGCCGTGCTGATGCGGATGATGGGGGGCGCAACCCTCGCTGAGGACGGCCGCGTGGTCGCCCGTCACGCCGGCAGCGGCGCCGGCAACGCCCCGACATCGGAGCAAATTGAGGCCCGTGCGATGCTGGACTTCGCCGACTACGCGGGAAAGATGGCGGCCGGGATGATCGCGCCGGCCCTCGACCAGCTGCATTTCGACCACGTAATCACGTCGAACGATTTCCGGTCGATCGTGGAGCAAAGCGGCATGGTGTTGCAGGATCGCGCGGCCATGGTTGGCAAGGCCCTGTACGCCGGCTATATGGGCGACCTCGAGCACGCGCTGCACGTATTGATGCCACAATTCGAACATATCGTGCGTGAAGTGCTCAAGGTGGCAGGCGCGCTGACGACGACGCACGAACCGAAGGACGGTCTGGACATGGAAATCGGGCTGTCGCGTTTGACCGAGCGGCCCGAGATGGTGACCGTGTTCGGCGAGGACCTGGCGTTCGCCGTCCGTGCAATGATGTGCGTGGAGCCAGGGCCGAACCTGCGCAACGTGGTGGCGCATGGCCTGGCCAACAGCGAACTGTGCCAGGGCCCCTACGCCCGCTATACCTGGTGGCTCATCCTGCGCGTCATCGTCGAGCAATTCCGCGTGCGATGGGCGATGGCCGGCACCACCATGGCGGACCAGCGCGCCAGGGAGCCGCGATGAGCCAGCATACCGAAATTGCCTTGCCCGATCTGGCGTACGACCGCAGCGATTACACGGCCCTGCGCGCGTATTGCTGCAAGATCCCGATCGAGCGCATCGCGGACCTCTACTATTCGGAGGACAGCCCGCAGGTCGAGCAGGGCCTGGAACGCTTCCTGATCCGCATGCGCAACGACATGATCGAACGCGCGATCGAGCACAACCCAGCCTTCGCCGACATCTTAAAAGGTGCGCGACAGGGGGGCGCCATCACCAGCCGCGCCCTCGACATCCTGGTGCGCGCGGCCGACCCGCCCAAGCTGGTACCGCACCGGGATCAGCGCATCAGCCAATGGATGCGACCGAAGACCGTGCAGCCGCTGCGTGAGGAAGGCGTCGTCACGCTCGGGCAGTTGGTCGACCTGATCAAGCGCCGCGGGCCAGGCTGGTGGCGGCCTATCCCGCGTATCGGTCGCGGACGAGCGGACAAGATCCTGCGATGGCTGCGGCACTGGCCGCGTGAGCTCGGCGACATCGACGACGCCGTTTGGGCAGCGGGCGCCCTCGTCGACGTGGACCAGCTGCCGGCGCTCGATCCGACATCGCCGGACGCGATTGCTCCGCTCGGGACCTTCCGATTGCCGGCATACCTGTCCGGCGCGGACGGCGCGAACCGCGCGCCGGCGTTCTGCTTCATCGGCGCGCGCCACGATCTTGAGGCGATCAACATCTTCCTGGCGCGCTACGACGATCAGGAAGAGACCCAGCGCTCCTACCGCAAGGAACTGGAACGCCTGGTCCTATGGTGCGCGCTGGTGGCGCGCAAGCCGTTGTCCTCGCTGCTGGTCGACGACTGCCTGGCCTATAAAACATTCCTTGCCGCGCCCTGGCCAGCCTTCCGTGGGCCGCGCGCACCACGCCATACCCGACGCTGGCGACCGTTCGCCGAGCGGCCGTTGTCGCCTGCTTCGCAGCGCCTCGCCGTCGTTGTCCTGCGGGCGACATTCGACTGGCTGGTCAAGGTGCGCTACCTCGGCGGCAACCCCTGGGTCGCAGTCAAGGATCCCAAGGTGGCCAAGCGGGCGGACCCCATCAAGATCGAACGCGCGCTCGAGGAAGATGCGTGGGCGAACGTCGTTGGCATCCTGCAGCAACGCGGACAGGTGGAGGGCAATCGCCAGGACCGCGTGGCCCTGGCGGCGCTGCTGCTCATGGGCGATTCAGGAGTGCGCCGCAGCGAGGCGGCGGCGGCACGCCGCGACAGGCTGGAGCCGAGCCGGAACACACCGGACGTGTGGCTGCTCACCGTGGTTGGCAAGGGGCACAAGGAGCGGCTCGTGCCGGTCAGCCTGCGCACCATCGACGCCCTGCGCGCACACTGGCGCGATCGCGGGCTCAACTTCGATGACGCCGGTGGCGAACAACCGCTGCTGGGACCGGTCGTGGTACCAGGCACAGAGACAGCTACAAGCCGGCACGAGGAGCCGAACGAGAACGGCTACCACCCGGCGTCGTTATATAACCTGGTCGACGCCGCGCTGCGCCGCGTGCGCGCGTTCGCCGACGCCGTTCGACATGGTGAAAGCCCGCCGTTCACCACCGAGCAGCTGCTGCGCCTCGCGAAGACGTCGCCACACGCTTTCCGGCACACGTTCGCCACGCTGGCAGTGGAAAGCAAGATGCCGCTCGAGCTGGCCCAAGAGATCCTGGGGCACGCCAGTGTGACTACGACCCGGATCTATGTCCGTGCTCGCGAAAAGCGGATCGCGGCAGCGGCAGGCGAGTATTTTGGGTCGTTGTCCCAGTCCGACGCGGCGGCGCGGCCGAACGCAGTGTCGCTGGAAGCCCATGTCTCGGGGGCTGGTGACATCAGCTAGGGACAATGAGTGATGACGCTATTGCAACGTAGCCTCGCCGCAGGCATGGCTGCCGGTGTACGGTCCCGCCGTCAATGCGCGCTGAGTGTTCACGCGCCGCTCCGAACGACAATGGGAGCGCCTGGAGGCGCAAAGGGATGATTCGGCTCCGTGAGCGCTGCCTTGGCCGCCTTCATGTCGCCAAGGCGGCAAGCTGCGAAATACTGTACCAATCGCGCATCATTCTCCCTATCGATTTCCTGCCATTCGATCTCAACCGCAATGTAGTTAAGGATGTCCGTGAAGGGCGCGTCGAACCATTCTCCGTTGCGACGATGGGCCTTGAAATGTTCATGGCACTGCGCCTCAGCTGCGCGCATATCTGCAACCGTGGCGTTCAATAAATTCACCAAGACAGTCCCGTGGGATGCCATTTGCGACCGCTGGCGTCGGCCCGTACCGCTTGTACATCCGATTTTGCTGAGGCCCGTGACCCCGTCGTGCAACACGTAGATTGCCCCTGCACGCCTATCTTTTGGCGGCCGAGACTTCTCAGGCGGAAGTGCGCCGAGCTGCGGGACAAGCGCCCGAAACGCAGCCTCCATATGCTTCCATTCCGTTAGCGGCAAGTCTTGTCCTATGTTACCGGCAGCCGTTCCCACCTTCGGCTGTGCCGTACCTCTGCCGAATGCATCGCTAGCAGCTAATCGTTCGGCCTCGTTCACAACTATTCCCCAACCGAGCAGCGCGAGCTGACGCTCCAAGGTGGCTGGCGAGACATCAAATGTCTTGGCCACCTCAGCAAGCCCGATATTTCGTACTGTTGGCGTACCCACAAAACCTCTCCTTCATCGTTTCCGTCGTCCCTGGCATACGAACTGCATGACAATCCGCTAAACAGAACGGCCGCCTAATTATTATGCATCTTGTCGCCAGAGCTAGCGTGACGAATGGCCCGGATCCAGGGGTGGCATTCGCCTCAAGCCAAGGAATGCAGGCTTTTCGTGCACGGCAGTGAAAGCCGCATAGGAACGCACTTTCGCTACGCAGTACGACGAGTTCTTCTCAGAAAGCAACCGCGTTAGCGAGCAGCGCGAAATTCTTGTCCCATGGCCACGTTTCGAATCCTTCCTCACTTTCGCGCGCGAAAGTAGCGTTAGCGGAGACCATACGCCGGCCCCGACTTCGTCACCTACCGGTCGCGGTGCTCGGCTGGCATGTCGGTAAAATAGAGAGCGGCGCTGTCTGAAACGTTACGATAAAAAAGAAAAGAGGGAAACATGCTTGAATGGTTTATCGAAGTAACCAAGCTGGTGCGCGAAATGCGCACAAAAGCAATTGATGCCTCGAGCCACCTCGAAACTGGGGATGCTAAAACGGCTGCAAACGTACAGCGCTATCTGCGCGACGACTTA
This sequence comes from Massilia sp. H6, assembly GCF_024802625.1. Taxonomy (NCBI): domain Bacteria; kingdom Pseudomonadati; phylum Pseudomonadota; class Betaproteobacteria; order Burkholderiales; family Oxalobacteraceae; genus Massilia; species Massilia sp. H6. The sequence continues at coordinate 37,320 of NZ_CP103372.1, read as the reverse complement.
ACTCGCCTGCAGTATCTTTGGGAGCAGCAGGGCTTCAATTACCGCGAGTTTAATAGCCTTACGCGCCACATCGGGTTTGGTGAGCTCCAGGACTATCGCGACATTGTGTCTCGCGACCTCGCAGAGGTGGAGAAACTGGCCGAGAAGCACGCCATAGAAAGCACTGGCCGGCAGGCTTCAGTCGGATTCGAAGAGCTGTTGCATCCGATAGTTCTTCAGGTCGGACTTCCGCTTTATCGCAGCGGCCACTACCGGGAGGCCGTCCTCAACTCAATCACCGCAATCTTCGATTTGATCCGGGACCGCACCGGGCTCCAACAGGATGGCGCCAACCTCGTGACCGAAGCTTTCGCTATGGAGAGAGCCCGACTTGTATTAAGCGAGCTCCAGACGGAATCCGGCCGTAATGACCAGAAGGGTTTCATGCAAATCATGCAGGGAATGTATCTCGGCATCCGGAATCCGAAAGCACATTCTTTACAACACGATCTCGACGAAAAAAAAGCTGCCGAATACCTCGTGTTCGCCAGCTTGATCGTGCGCCGAGTTGCAGAAGCCGAGCTTCGAACACCTTGATCTTTTCGCCAGACAAACGGCGCACCTAGATGCAGACGGGAACGAGCACACCTACATGCGGATCGATCTCGCGGATCGGCAACGCCGTCGGGTGATCGAACAGAAACTTCTGCAGCCACAATTCGCCGTACTCTGGCCACCCACGACGGCGGTGAGGGGCACGCGCTCGAGGAGCGCTGAGGAGCCGTCGATTGTGACGTGTACGAGGTTGTTAAAGGCGCTCATGGTGTTATCGGAGTGTTGAACGCAGCATTGTACCGGGTAGACCTGCTGCGGCTGTTCTACGCGGCATGGGCGGCGCTATTAACTTTGGAGCCTGTACATTTGGCGCGATTGACCCGACAATGCGGCAATGGACGAGCTCCCACATTTCAAATGGCGCAACTGCTTCGCGGACGTGATTTGCGCCCGCTTCGACGCCGTAGCCATCGCCTATTGGGAGAAGGTGGCCCTGCCCGCGCTGCACCATGCAGAGACGGAGGTAGCGTTTTGGGCGAACAACGACGAAGGTGCCGCCGTCTTCGTCCATAGCGAAGTGGTCGACCAGCAACTCGTCACTGCGTCGGCCATGTGTCTGTCTCTGCAGTCAATCTGGGAACGCCAACTGCGCGCCTACCTGTTGAGCTGCGCCGGATCCACGGATACGAAGCTGAGACACGATTTGCAGCATGTAAACTGGGGCCGGCTACAAATCTTGTTCCACCAGCTTCGTGGCTTGCCATTCAGGGCATTCCTCAGCTTCCCAGATCTCGATCTCCTCGCGCAACTAGGCAATGTCTGCCGCCATGGTGAGGGCCGAGCTGCTAACGCCCTCTGGCGGTCGCATCCAGAGCTTTGGCCGAGTAGTGCCCGGTCAGCGAACTCGGACGTTCCCTCTCCGATCGAGCAAATGCAAATCAGCAAAGAGTTGCTGGCGCGCCTCGTCACCGCTATCGCGGAGTTTTGGCAAATGGTCGGGTATCTTTACAATGAGAGCATTGATGCGAAGCATTGGTCTCTTGAATCGAAACTGTGCGAGCAGCGACTTCGCCACGCTGCGGCGGTCGCGCACCTCAACAGTGTGGTGGCCTGCGCGGGATCCGATGTTCCTTAATAGTCAGGCGGCGCCGGAGCGAGAATCAATCGACCGGCAGTTCGGTCAGGAAGTTCGTAGCGTCGTGGGCAGCGGATACGAATTCCGGCGTATCAGCAAACGTTAACTAGCCTCCGATATTACGTTTAATAACGTCCATAAATTGCGAAACGACCGCAGCGTTCTGATTTTGGCGATTCGTCTTCATCTCTGGTGTTTCATTAACGGAAAGCCCCTTAAATGGGGAGTCCAACGCGAGAAACACAAAGTTATCGCCCTGCGGCGCGCGGCAACCTGGGCAAATATTCATCCAGTATTTTCCGCCATACATCTTCGAGAATCGAAACTGCAGGGTGCGTGGAACCGGCTCAGGTGGTTTTTCTTGGGCAAACGGCACGCCCCGCCACCAGTACCATATGATTTTTTCCTTGCACCCCCAGCAGGGCGCCACGGAAGCGACATATAACGGTTCAGATAGCGGCAGCTTCCAGTGCGCGGCTACCCGTTCCAACTCCGCACGCTCCGCCTTGCAATCGAAACACAACGTAGGTTTTAGACGCATCTGGGCGGGACGCCAATTGAACGGATCCGCTACGACCTCGGCGGCCTCGAGTTCGATCCACGGCAGTTCGAGCTGCTCGGCCTTCTCCCTGCCGACGGCGTGCGAGTTGAAAATCTCGACGGCTAAAACAGGCGTGCCTTCTTTGAAAGCGACGACGTCGCAAACATACGGCCCAATCCTCTCCTCAATTTCGGAGTTGGTAAAAGCAGAGTGGGGCAATTCTCGTTGCACCGGTGACTCGCACTTGCTGCAGGTGCATTGCAGCGTAATGCGAGTCTTGGAATCGCTATGCTCGTTGATTATTTTCGCCACGAGGAGCTTAGCCGTTATATGGCAGAGCGTTTCGCCATCGCACGCCGTGTTCGCTTTGTGGGCAAAGTGCTTCGCCCGCACGACGCCGGCGTGCAAGACCAGCAGCCCTGCGCAGCCTGGGCACGCATACACTGCATCTGCATCTGCATCACGCGCGGGTACCAGATCTCCGTGCTGAGACACGCCATATGGAACCTGAAGCGCGATCGGGGGCTGCAGAGCGTTGCTCTGCTTGGCCGCGGTTGGCGTAGCTCCTGGTGCCGGCGTAGCCTCTTGCGCCTCGGCGGCGTGCTTTTGCGGCGCCTGGCCAGATTCGGCCGGGGGGCGTGACCGCGGCTCCCTTCCACTCGCGCGCATGTATTGCGCCGTGCGCTCATCGAACGCCTGAGTTGGACTCCATGATCGCCGGACCGTCAGCGGGCTCGAGTGAGCTGGCAAACCAGCCGCATGCCTGACGGCTGCCAAGGCAATCTGAGCCCGGCCCGTGGAGATAGGTGCTCGAGCATGACGGTCATGAATCAAATCAAGGAGTTCGCCATCGGTTAAGCCCAGAGACTTGAGCACGCTCTTTTGATAGCGGATTTCCGCAGCTAGATCGTCCCGCTGTTCAATCGCGAGGCTCATCAGCGCTTGGAATTTCGAGATCTCGTTAGACTTTTCCATAAATTACCATAGTGCAGGACCGGCCTCATCTTCCGTCAACAGTAGGTTTGCTGCGAAGAACCTCGGCAGAGCCCCTACTCTAGATTAGGGAACGGGCGAAAACAATGACTTTTACGGCCAGGGCCGGGGCCGGGGCCGGGGCCGGCGGTTATACGCGCGGCGCACCGCACGCGGTCACGAGCGCCTGCAGGACTCTTGCGGAAGTACCAGACAGTCTGGGCGCGAGTAAGCGATGAACGGCCTCTAGTTCATGTCGATTATCAGTGACCTCGTGCGATACCGACCGAGGCTCCGGATCCGAGCGTCATTGTTACCAGTACGATGATCGGAACAGCCGAACGCACCAGCCTGAGGAAAGCGCTGCCAGGTGTACCGTAGCCAGGGGAACCCCTTGAGGGACTTACACGTGCGAAAGTAGCAGAACCTGCCGTCTGCGCCGGCCAGGCTTTCGCGCACGACTACGAAAACAAAGTTCGTTAGACTAGAAAGAAAGTTCGTCATGCTGCCGTTTCGGATGCTTGGCAAGCACAACTGGCCACGATGCAAGTAGGACATTTCGGAAATCCGATGCAGCCCTGGGTTCAATCCAACAATTCTTTTAGGAGAAACATATGGCTGCCAAGGGAGGTGTGGTTGTTCCATTAAATTGGTGCACGTTCAACGAGTTTGATTCGATTCAGCACGATACCTTTACGACCGAGCCTGAGCTTTTAAAGTTGCTCCCCAATGTGTACGCCGTATGTATAGCTCGACGAAATTCAGATCCCAAGGCCATTGTTGGCGGGTTTTTCGTGCGCACCTCGTACACCCACAACGATCCGGAATTTTCGGACGCATTAGCAAAGGCCATGTATGCAGTACCAGAATTCCGAAAATTTGCACCTGAATTGCATTCCTTCCTGCCGGCGAGGGTAAGCGCGCCGTTGGACGTTACAGAAAACGAGATGCTAAAGGTCTTGTTTAGCCAGAAGTTGAAGTTCACTACCGGCGGAAGTGCTTAACAGGACACAATGGGCCGCGCAGCTGCGCGGGCCGGTCAGCACTTGCGTTGTCCCGGTGGGGAAGCGCTTGGTGCAATGAATAGAGTCGTCACGGCCTGATTGCCATTCTCACCACGCCAAGACAACGGTCACGATTCCGTCGTCGAGAAAGCGCACAAAAATTTCAAGTTTTTGCCACTTTTCCATCTGCCAGCCGACAATCTGCAATGCCGTCCCGTATCATGTCTACAGAGGTTGCCATGGGGCAACCGCAATCAAGAGGGTTGGGCATGAACAGTTCGGGTTGGAAGAAAGTCATTAGCGTTGTCGCCGGCGTCGCAGCGAGCGTCGTTGTAGCGGGTTGTGCGTCGAGTCAAGCACCACGGTCGACGGCAAAGTATCTAGGGTACAGCGAGCTGGTGACTCAAGGCCCGGCGCGCCTTTATGCCGGCAGCAGCCTCAAAGAGCGCAACGGGGTTGCGGCCGCGGCTTTGCTGCAGGCGAACCGCCAGTCGACCTACACCCTCACTACCACGGTGATCCTGGCTGGCGGCCAGCAGGCACTCATCCGTCGGCACCTTCCCGCCGGTGGTTTCGACGAAAATTTCGGGCGTGAGACAGAGATGGAATTCAGCATCCAGCCATGCAACCAATTTGGCTCGGAGAACGGTCTGGTCGTGTGCACCGACCGATCGGCACCGCCTCCCGTAGTCATTTCGAAGCGTGTGTGGTTGAAGGGTGGACAGAAGGTTACTGTGCAGTTCCCAGGGAATGTAACGTGGATCTATCAAGTTCTGGAGCAGGCATCGCCACTGATCTGAGCACAGTCGCCGCGGTGGCCACGTCCGCCCGTTCCCGGCATTTGCCGCACACGACGGCGCACGGTACAGTGCTCCACTCGCGGACCGTTTGGCGCGACCCATCCGGGATGACCGATCAGCAAACAACTCGTAAAGAAATCTATGCAACAAAAGGACTCTGAAGTCGACGATCTTCGCATTCCACCCCACTCAATTGAAGCCGAGCAATCAGTCCTGGGCGGCTTGCTTCGCGATAACTCCGCATGGGACCGCGTAAGCGGGATGGTTAGCGCCGCCGATTTCTATCGCCATGACCATCGCCTGATCTTTATGGAGATCATCCATCTCGTCAGCACTGGAATGCCCGCCGATGTCATTACCGTAAGCGAGCGCCTGAAACAATCCGGCAAGGATGAGTTTTGCGGCGGCATGGCCTACTTGAATGCAATGGCACAGAGCACGCCGTCCGCGGCGAACATCAGGCGTTATGCCGAGATAGTGAGGAACCGCGGCGTGATGCGGGAGCTGCTCGTTGCCTTGAACGACATCAGCGAGGACGTCTACAAGCTGCGGGGCGAAGACGTCGCCGCAGTCCTCGACCAGGCCGAGGCGAGGATCCTGAGCATCGCTGCGGAACGTGCGCGCGGGTCTGAGGAAGCGGTCCCGCTACAACCGTTAATTGCGCAGGTGATCGAGCAGATCGACGAATTGAGCTCACGCGACGACGATGCCGGCATAACCGGGGTTGCCACCGGCTTTGTGGATCTCGACGAGATCACCTCGGGACTGCAACCCGGGGATCTTGTGATCGTCGCCGGGCGGCCATCGATGGGCAAGACTGCTTTTGCCGTGAATATTGGTGAGAATTATGCGCTCGCCACCAGCAAACCAGTGACGGTGTACTCGATGGAGATGGGCGGAACTCAGCTGGCAAGGCGGATCCTGGGGTCCGTAGGCCAGGTCGACCAGCAACGCCTGCGCAAGGGAAAGCTGCAAGACAAAGACTGGGTGGGCTTGACGCACGCAATCCAGAAGTTGAACGGGGCGCCGATCTACATTGACGAGACTGCAGCCCTTAGCCCCATGGAGCTGAGGTCACGCGCACGGCGCGCGGCACGCCAGCATGGAAAGCCAGGGCTTATCGTAGTGGACTACCTGCAGCTGATGGTGTCGGACAATAAGGGTCAGAACAACAGAGATAATCGCGCAACCGAAGTGGGAGAGATATCGCGCTCGCTCAAGGCACTGGCCAAGGAGCTCCAGTGCCCTGTCATCGCCCTCTCGCAGCTGAATCGTACGCTGGAGAACAGGCCGAACAAGCGGCCGATCATGTCGGACCTGCGGGAATCGGGAGCGATCGAACAGGATGCCGACGTCATCATATTTTTGTACCGGGACGAAGTCTATAACGAGGACTCGCCGGACAAAGGGACTGCGGAAGTCATCATCGGCAAGCAGCGTAACGGCCCCACCGGAACGGTGCGCCTGACCTGGATCGGGGAATACACGAAATTCGTGAACTACGCCGGGAACCGCTGACCTTGGAGAGAGCGTGCTGCGGAACGAGCTCAAGCGCTTCCCGGGTGTGCGGGCGGACGCTGCGCTAGATCTGGCCGGTGTCGGCGCTGGACCTGGTCACCCGAGCGCTCCAGCTCCGCGTTGGCATGACGGCGGACGCGAGCGGTTCGAATAAGGCATTCTGGACGCGACAGATGGTCGCAGGAGCAGCGATCGGGATCGTGCCTGTAGGCTTGTTTGTTGAAACGAGCACAGCTCGGCTGGAGTCCGTTGGTCCCTGTACGAACCGGCTCCAACCCTCTTTCCTGGATGCCTTGGTTGAGTAGTGTGATTTTTTTCGAAGTTGTTAACATTTGGCAATTCTTCCTGTTTGCTTACGTGCATCGGTTAGTTACGTTTTATGGCAGGTAGATCACTCGAACCGGTAGGCCTCGCCATGCACACCCTGACTTCGTGGAATGCCAACCCAGTTCAGGCATTCAAGGAATTCGTGTCCACTACCGCTTTCGCCGAGACTGGCCGCCGCTTGCGCGCCGACAGCACGCTTCGGGTCCTCTCGGCCGAATCGGCGAAGATTTATGTATCGACGAAAAAGCATCGCTGTGTTCGCGGGCCCCGCATAAACCTACGACCCTTTCACTGACGGGCTATGCGCGAAGATTGCCCTCTCCTCCTGGCGGAATCGCGTGAGTGTCATGCGCCCAGAGACCGGGACTCGGAAGTGCCTGCGTACCTTGTCGGCAATCCCGGCGTCGAAGACATTCGTGGCGCGAAATACCCGGGAGAACGCGGCCAGGCCGAGCGCGCCCATCATAAAAACTGGCACCAGGGTCTTTGCGGTCTCCGCGACATGCGCAGGCGTTATTACGATCAGGTCCTGGATCGTCGACGCGTACAGGTCCGGGCTTGCGAGGCCTGCTATGACAACAATCCAGAACGCCGATGTCGGGATAGCGACAGCCAAGATTCCAGTCAACTTCATAAGTACGCCGCCATAGGCTTGTGCTTGAGCCAGGTAACGCATCCAGTCCCCATGCACTTCGCTGCAGATACGTGCGTAGTCAGCGTCGCGCAGCGTTCCGATCGTCACGCCCTCGAACTCGACCTCCCATACAGCGTCAACACAGCCCGACATCCTTGCTGAAAGATCGTCCATGTAAGCACGTCGCTGGCAGGCCGCTACGGCGCCTGCAAAGCCTGCAACCACCCCACCAACGGTACCAAAAAGAGGCACGATAACAACGACCAAGGCCAAGGTAACAGCGAAGCCAAGCATAGCGCCGCTGCGGCGCAGGTTCCGTAGTTGATTCATTGTTCCTTCTCCTTATTTGCTCAGTCCGAGAATATCTTTGTTGAATTGCCGCCAATGATGGCTTGGCTTTGGAGTGGTAGCGCACCGTCTTTATTCCGGCCTGCTTGAGCCGCGCATCCCGAACCGCATCCCTCTTGGCATCGTGCGTGCGGTCGTCCAGCTCAACCACAACGATGACCGCGCCGGCGGGATTGCAGACCACGTAGTCGGCGCGCTGCTGGGCTATCCTGAGACGGTCGGCATGCGCGGTTTTCTTGTCGGAGCTTGCTGCCTCGACTAGCGCCTGCAGCGAAACCTGGGGGAAGACCAGATGGTGCGGGAGCGCTTTCGATAATCTGAAGAAAAATTCTAGTTCGTTGTCTGTCATTAGTGCACGCGCGCGGTACTTGCCTACCCGTGCTCCGAAGACAAAATTGAGTACGACGCCTATCGCGCCAAGCGATAACGCGACAATAAGGGCAGCTCCTGTAGCCCAAGACGGTAGTTCCGGCATGACAGTTCCTTTAAGCTTTCGCGCGCGAAAGAATTGATTTGGGGCGCAGCAAGAACCGCGCTTTCGCGCGCGAAAGCGGGCGCGACCTGGTCGCGTACCAAACGTGCTTCGCTGCGAATGGGATTACTCGTGAAGCGTGACCATCGAGACGACCGCGTTGACCAGTGTGCTGAACTGATTCGTGTCGCCGCCGGTGAATTCCGGGGTCACGATATACGTCCCCGCGACCGAAACGCTGGGCGTATTGGTGATCTTCAGCTTGCTCCGCAGCGTCATCAACTGCTCGACGTCGCTTTTCAAGATGGGCAGGTTGTCTTCGACCAGGCGGCCCATTGGCACCGGGATGCCAGCTGCCTTGCCGATGCGTTCGATGCCTACCCAGTTGCGCGTGGAGAGCCCCATGTCCTGCACGCCGCGCAGCGATGCCTCGACGAAGTTATTCACGTGTCGCGGATAAAAGCGCTGGACCGCTGCGAATGCGAATGCGTACGTGAGGCCGTCTGCCTTGTTCACGACGGGCGTAAACGCAAACTGCTTGTCTTGAGGAAGCGTATTCGACAGGTTCAGAAAAAAGGGTAAGTACTGTTTCGAGAAGCTGCACGATGGTGAGAAGAAGGCGCGGACACGGAATTCATCCCCCTCGACAGTTTTGACTTGCAAGTACGGACGCAGTTGGTCGACCAGCGGGCTGGCTGACGACGGGGCGGCCTGTGCGGAGCACGTTACTCCGAGCGCCAAGATGGCAATGAGTCGCTTGATCACTTGAACATCCTTTCGAAAACGGCATCAAGAGTGGTTTCGTGGTTCAGTTCTTGCTCGGTGACGAACTTGTCAATGCCGCGCGCCACCTCGCTGTAAGTCAAGCCGAAGCGCCTGGCCAGCTCTGTCCGAAGCGGGTGCGCCGCACCGGCCGAGCGGTTGGTCTCAAGCTTGGTGCGGCAGTCGCTGAGTTTTGCGTACCCCTCTTCCACCGCCCGTAAGCCGGCCATTACCAAGGTCTCGTACTGCAGCTGGCGTGATGCCAGCTTGTACATTGCGTCTGGGTCGAACCGGTCGCCGCGGATGATCTGGCTGATCGGGTAGTCGATGTCGATCGCCTCGATAAGTGCAGACTTGCCGACCTTGGTCTGCGAGACCGTTTCTTGCAGCGGCCGAACGACGCTGAGCCCGTTGTCCTCGAGCCAGGAGCGTTCGTGAATGCCGAGTTCGCGCGGCGCCGTCTCCGACTCGAATTTGTAGACAAGGCGTTGCGCCATGATCAGCTTGAGGGATTCGGCCAAACGCACAGCGTCCCGCGTGCGATCCGGCAGCAGGTCGAGCGCCCTGGACGCGGCGTCGGTCGCGCTGTTTGCGTGCAGTGTCGACAGAACCAGGTGGCCGGTAGAGGCAGCATCGAGTGCGACGTCCATCGTCTCCACGTCACGGATCTCGCCAATCAGGATGATGTCCGGATCCTGGCGCAAGACCGAGCGCAGCGCTTTGGCGAACGTGACCTCGCCGCGTACTGGTATCTGCGTAATCGGCCCCGGGCCGCGGAGGCGATACTCAACCGGGTTCTCGATCGTGACGATGGCGTTCTGCCCGTTGATCAGGTAATTGATCATCGCGTTGAGCAGCGTGGATTTGCCTGAACCCGTCGGCCCCGTCGCGAGGATGAGGCCACTCGGCTCGCAGATAACCCGGCGGATCAGGGCCTCGAGGGCGTAAGGCAGGCGCAATTGTTCAAGCTTGGGGGCGGTCTGCTGGTTGATGATCCGGCTGGTGAACTTCCAGCCATCGAATGTTCTAGCGTACTCGACGCGCACATCGATGTCGTAAGGCTGTCCGTTGCAGTTGCGCAGGTTGTGCTGTTCAGCCCACCAGGCAGGAAAGCTCAACGAGAAACGAGTCGACAACAGGTCGGGGGTGCTCCCGCCCTGTGGCGTATTCGTGAGCTCGAGCATCTTCGTGCGGAAGTGTTTGCCATTGTTGTCGCGGTCGTAGCGGAGGTTGACCATGCCGACCGAAGTACGGATACCGATCTCAACATGGAGTCCTTGCCACTCATGCCCGGAAATATGGACGTCCGAGGCGCCACTGATCACCGCGTAGGCAAACGCGTTCAACAGCGTCGACTCGACAGCACGATTCGCGCCGCTGGTAATCGGCATCATGGCCATCCGCTCGTCCTCGGTCAGACGGTCGCCGTACAGCTCCGGATAGTCAGGTAGGGTGAAATTGCTCATGGGAGTTGGTCAAGTCCGTCTAGGAAAGTTGACATAACTGCACAACAAGCGTACGCAGCCCGAGAAAAAAAGTCAATTTAAATTAAATTTTGCTGCGTTAGCAAGCGTATAATTCTTAATACTGATTGACTTTTTCGACCCGATCATGCCTCTAGTAATCCTTCGCCAGTCCGCTCCACTCAGCGCCGTGAAGCTTGCCGGCCCCGTGTTCCTGACCTTTGCCACGCTACTTTTGCCGGCATCTGCCCAACAGCCGACAGGGCCCGCGCACCCGGCAGTGACGCCGGAAGTTCAATGGAACCGCGACCTGCTCGGATCCGGACGGATCGAGCAGCTTGCCGGCTCGATGGCACAACACAACAAGGCGGCGGAGGCAGCAGTCGACGACTCGATGATCAGCCGGGTCAAGAGGTCCCTCCCCTCGCTTGACCAATTCGGCAATTCACTGAAGTACGGGGCGTTCTCGGCCGTATCGCCCCAGGGGCCGGAGGTGATCAGCCTGATCCGCACCGTACCGATGCGCGCTGGGAAGGATCGCAACGAGATCCTTGGCAAGCTCTTGAACTTCAGCCGCCAGGGGGTACCCGAGGCCCAGAATTTCAGCGGATTCGTGTACGAGTACGGCCTGTTCGGCGCACGACGAAACTTGCAGCTCGCACGCGAGCACTATCGCGCGGCGGCGTCCCGGCGCTATCAACCCGCCGTCTTCAACCTGGCAAACATGGCCTATGTCGGTAAGGGGCAAGCACAGGACGTCGACACGGCACGCGAACTCGTGCATCAGGCGTTCGCGATCGGCGCCGAGTCCTCTGGCAGGGTTTGCGGGCTGGCCAGCTTCATCGAGTACCGCCGCGGCGACCAGGCCTCCGCGCTACGGCTAGGGCAATCTTGTTATTCGGGACTCGCACATATCCCGAACGCGGCCTACAACAACCAGCTGCCGCTCACCCAGCGGATCAAGATGCTGCGCGACTCAATAGGCACGGGTGCTCTTGACGGCTACCGCTGGCTCGAACAGATAACTCAGCGCGCGGAACCGGACCGCGAATTTCTCTACTGCAAATACAGGTTGGTCAATCAGCTCCGAGCCTCCTCGGGCCGGGCGGACGCCAAGGCGCTTGCGCGCACGTGCTACGAAAGCAGCACGGCGAATCCAGGTGGAAGGAATGCGGACGTTGCCGTTCAGGGGATCGCCTCCTTCGCCATGACTGAGGTCCGCGCCCTGGAGCAGTCGCGCCAGACCAATCGTTTTCACTATCCATGGAGTGTCCCCTACCTGCCGTTCGCACAGCGCGACGTCGACCTTTACGAACCTGTCATGAAGGAAGCTAAATGATGCGATCGCTTACATGGGTATTTGCTGTGCTGCTTCCCGTATCCGCTGCTGCGCAGATGGCTCCGGATAGTCCGCCAATCGTTTCGCTGAGGGAGGGGCGCGCCAGTACCGCCTTGCACGGCTCACAGGGCGCCCAACTGGTAGCTCGGAAGATTAAGGAACGAACTGGGAGCCAGGGGGATATTACGGTCGAGTTCGTCCGCATTGTTCGTTTTACCGAGCAGCCTCGCTGCGGCCGCGTCGGCTACACCCTGTACCAGAAGTCCAGCACCACGGCATGGGGCCAGTTCGGTGGCCAGCTGAACGTCTGCGAGGACGGCGACCCTCCGCTTCGGTTGTGCAGAGGATCTGCTGTCCTGGTACCTGCAAACGCCCAGTGCAAGGACGGCTCATGGCCCGCAGAGACGCCAGAAGTGCAGGCGGCGATGGCGCGCGCGGTCGCGGACGGGAGCCTGACTGGCGAACAGTTCAAGGCGAAATTCGGGGGACGACCGAAGAAAGACGAGGCGAAAAAATGATGAGTAATCGGATATTGGCCGGCCTGTTCGTGTCGTTCGCGGCGAACGGCTCGCTCCTCGTTCAAAACGCACAGACCTTAACGGATGGCAAGGCGTTTGCCGAATCGATGGCCCCGACGGCACCAGGTCAGATCGTCAATCCTGCCGGCGTAAATCCGTCCTCGTGGGCGGCGGGTGCAACGGCGATGCCGACCACGATGCCCTCGGGACTAGGTGCGTTCTCGTCGCCGCTGACCAGCTCTCCGCTTTACGGGACCGCGGCAGCACAAGGCGCGCTCTCAGGCCTTGCCAATGCGAAGATCCAAAATTGCAAAAATTATGTGCCAACTGGCGACCCCATCGCGGACCAGGAATGCGCAGCGGTCAAGTTCATGAACAAGGACTGCGTGCCGCTCACCAGTGCGCAGGCGCAGATCACGGGTACAGTGGGCGTGCCGAGCCCCACCGGCGTCAACTGCACGGACACTTACGGCGCCGGCCAGTCGAACTTCGGATACCGCGAAGCCATTTCCGCCGCCGATCCCGTTTTCGGCCTCACCCAAAACGCCCAGCACAACGCGTCCGCGACCACGACGCAGACCTGCGTCTCGACTCCGATCGTTACCAAGCCCGCGCAGTACGAAACCAATACCTGTTCTAAAATTGTCAGTACCAACCTGAAGGTCTGCAGCCAGGAACTGGCGGTGGCCGTGACCACCAGCTACACGCCGGCGCAGGTCTCGTATAAATGCAATGGTGGGGTCTTGCAGGGGCAGTATTGCGTGAGCACGACCACTAGCCCGGCGACGGCGACCTATAGTTGCCCCGACGGTGGCGCGTTGAACGGGACCAGTTGTGTATCGCAAACGAGCATACCGGCAACGCCCTACCACTCCTGCGAGTCTGGTGAGCTACAGGGGGATCGCTGTGTGACATCGGCGCCGGCCGACGGTGTCCCGTCATGCCCACCACCCGAGTGGTCTTACACGCCGGCAGATATCTGGACACTGACGTACGACTCCAACAACGTCGCCTGGTGCTCGCATAATCCCACTGACCGCGACGATCCGTTCGGTTTCGTTTCCTTTCGCGCAGCGCTCACGTACCAATGTCCGGGCGGCGGAACGCTTTCCGGTGATACCTGCACGACCACGACAACGGCCACGCTGAACTACAAGTGCGATAACGGCACCCTGTCCGGCAGCAGCTGCATGACGGACACCAGCACGCCGGCCAGCGTCACCTACACATGCGCCTCCGGCACCCTCTCGGGCAGCCAGTGCGTGACCACCACGAATACGCCACCCGAGACGGTGTATTCGTGCCCCGGCGGCGCCAGTCCTGTCGGCGACCAGTGCATCACCTATTCGACCCAAGTGAGCTGGATTAACAACTGCGCCCCCTACGAGCAAAGTGCCGGGGTTAAACTGGGAGATCCGAAATGATCCGACCGATCGTCGCCGCCATCGCGGCCGCCTGGCTACTCCCTTTGAGTGCAGCTGCCGAAAGCTATCCGCCTGGTGCGTGCAGTCTGGTGCCGGCATCGCAAACATGCGTCGACGCGACGCCGTGCAAAACCCTGACCGACGGCCGCATGGTGTGTCTGGCCGGAGCGACGTTGCCGGCGGGGGCGCTACCGCTTACCCAGACCTGCTGGAAGTACACCTACGAGTACGCCTGCGATGGCGCCGTTCCTGCGACCTCGTGCACCCCCTATGAAAACAATTCGGCCTGCTCGGTCATTACGAGCTTGTGCACGGACCACAAGGAAGAAAACGGTGCGTGCACTTCCTGGAACTTTACCTACAAGTGCCTGACGAGCGCGGCCGAGACAAGTACCCAGCTGGAATGCTCATCGGATCTGTTCGACACGAGCTCCATGACGGCGCCGGCCAATCAAAACAATACGTTCGTAAAGGCGGCCCTGGCGATGGAGATCGCGCGCCAGACGCAGGTGTATGCGGAGCCCAACCAGACCATTTTTAACGGCGTCGCTGAAACATGCACGAAAGGCTATTTTGGGCTCCGTAACTGCTGCACTGGCATACCCGGTGCCACATCGAATCGCGGCTTCATGCAGAAGATGGCCGGGAACGCAGCCTTCAGTGTGGCCAAGTACGCCGGGGAGAAGCTCATTGATACCGCCTCTCCCTATGTATTCGATGCGATGTACCAGAACGTCGAATACTTCTCGACCGGCCTCCTGATGTCGGTGCAAACAGCCGAGAGCGTCGTACTTCAGGACATGGGAACCGGTTTCGGCCAGGCAGTCGGTACCAATTTCGCGACCCAGGGCGTCACCCTGAGCGCCTATGGTTTCACTTACGGTACCGGCACCCTCAACATGGGATCGGCGCTCCCTGGAACCATCGACCTTTCCAGCACGTTCGGCATGTCCGCCGGCGAAGGCTTCGTCACCTTCAACCCCTATGTGTTCGCCGCCCAGCTCGTCATCCAGTATCTCATGTCGCTCGCCCAGTGCAGCGAGGACGAAATGATGTTCCAGATGCACAAGGGAGCGAACCTGACCCATTTCGTGCGCGAAGAATGCACGAGCAGCGTGCTTGGTGGTTGTGTCGAGCATACGCAGCATCACTGCTCGTTTAATTCGGTGCTGGCGAAGATCATCAACATCCAGGGCAAGACGCAAATGGGGAAGGACGTCGCGGACTGCTCTGGCCTGACGCCGGAGCAGGTCAGCCAGCTCGATTTCACACAAATCGACTTCAGCGAGTTCACAGGCAAGTTGCTCGATGAAGCACAGGCCGGTCTTCCAACTGACGTCAAGGGCAACTACACCCCTGTCGTCGAGAACACCGACAAAGGCGCGCTGCAGAATCCAGGCAACGGCCTGGCGTATCCTCCCGGCGCCGCACCCGTTGCGCCGCCGCCACCGACCACCCCCTAGTCGAATGAAAGGCACCCGATGAAAGTCTTCGATTCTTCCCCCGGGCTCACGATAGAACAGCCGCGGCGCCGCTGGATCGCCGTCGCCCTCGCGATCGCGTGTGCGACCTGCATCGCGCTCGGTGGCGGGCTCTTCTACCAACACACGAGCTATGAAAACCAGCTCCAAAAGGCCAATCAGGACCTGGCCACTGCGCAGGCAAACGCAGCGGAGCTGCAGACAAAGCTCACCAACATGACGGAAAAACTTGACGCTACCGGCTCGGCCGTTAACAGTTGCACAAGCAATCTCGCTGCCGAGACGTCGAAAGTCGCGGCATTCGCGAAGCAGGCAGCAGCTTGCGAAGTCATCCGGCAAAAACTCCACCTGAAAGGCTAACGATGCGTGCTTTCGCTCTCCTGGTCGCTGGTATTCTTCCTTCCGTCGCTTTCTGCGCTCCTGCCCACTTCGATGTCGGGGACGCCCACATCATCGTCGTCCGTCCCGTCGACAGTTGGGACCCGAACAAGACAACTTCCTCGTACTCGCTCGACAGCATTCGCTCCAAGAATTTCGGCTTCCAATACATAGACGCTTCGGGTGCGAAGATCGTCCCCAGTTCCGGCGGTATGTTCAGGGAGAAGCGGGCAACGGCGTTGTCCGACGAAGTTTTCAAGATCATGGTCGCCAACGGTTTCGGTAACAAGGGTTCGCACGTGTATTTCGTGAGCGGTCCGATCAGGCTGCAGCCGGGCCAGATGGCCGATTTCACGCGCGCGCAAAACCAGCTGTATCGCGCATCGGTGGTACAGCAAGGCGATCCCGCAAGTATGGGTTCTCGGGTCGCCGCGAAACAGGCGGCCGGCGTTTTGGCGACGGCTGCATTGGCCGGATTCGGCGTGCACAAGCTGGGCGATGCAGTCAACCTGTCACAGTACAGCACCCTGTATTCGGACATTTCAAATCTGGCCGGAGGGGCAAGCGCAGCCCTGCTACCCGTACCGCTACCTGACTTCGACTTCTCAGGTTTCGCCGAGATTGAAGTCAGGCGGGTAACGGACAACGCGGGTCATATCGGAGAGATCGTCATAGCGTATCGCAAGCCGAAAACGGAAGCGAGTGAGCAAGCTGCCTTGGCACAGGCGATTGCTGCGGCTGGGGGTGTCGGCACCACGCCACCGGAGGTTGAGACCGCGCGCGCCGCAGACTACGCGCAGCGCCTTTCGATCTGGACGGAGTGCCAAGCGACACCCGGCTGCGTCCAACAATGACTTTCGCGCGCGAAAGCGAGACAGACATGACCAACGACACAGGTAAATTCCGCCGCGCCGCGTCGCGGGGTGCACGAGTCCTCAACTGGGCCGCCTTCATCATCCTGTTCATTTTTATCGGCATCGCGGTTACCAATTGAGGAGCAGACAATGTTGCGGATCCACGATGAGCTGTTTGAACTCTCCGACCCGGGCCTGGCCACCGCCTTGGCCTCCGTTTACGGTACCAAGGTGCGCCCGGTCTGCATTTGTCGAACGGGCGGTGTGGAGATGTACATCGCAAAGATCTCCGGCAAATATGCGGTAAAGCGCATGCCCAACACCGGGCCTGACCACGCGCCCGACTGCGACTCCTACGAGCCGCCAGCCGAGCTTTCGGGACTTGGTCAGCTGGTCGGAAACGCGATCGACGAAGACGCCGAGGAAGGCCTGACCACACTAAAGCTCGGGTTTTCCCTGACAAAGGTCGCGGGCAAGAGCGCGCCCTCCCCTGGCACGTCCGAAAAGGACAGCGTCAAGACGGACGGGAACAAGCTTACCCTCCGCGGGACGTTGCACTACCTGTGGGAACAGGCTGGTTTCAACCGAAGGTCGCCAGCGATGGAGGGGAAGCGGTCCTGGGCCGTGGTCCGCAAATACCTGCTCTTGGCCGCCGAGAACAAGATGGCCAAGGGAGGCGCTCTGCTCGAGCGGCTGTACGTTCCCGAACCGTTCACTGCCGACAAAAAAGCGGAGATCGCGCAGCGCCGCATGGCGCGGCTGGCGAAAGCGTCTGCGCCTGCGGGAGCGACGCGCCAGTTGATGATCGTGGTGGGCGAAGTCGCCGAAATCGGCAAGGCCCGCTTTGGGTTCAAGATTCGATTCAAGCACGTGCCGGACTGCGACTTCATGATGAACGAGGACTTGCACACCCGTTTGCAGAAGCGCTTTGCTACTGAGATCGAGCTGTGGAATTCCAACTCAGCGAACGGAGTTCACCTGATGGCGATCGCAACGGTTGGTGTCGGTCACACCGGTGTTCCCTCTTTCGAGGAGATCGCCCTGATGGCCGTCTCGCCTGGCTGGGTCCCGTTCGAGAGCCAATTCGAGCTGATGCTCCTGAATACGCTTGGAGAAAAAAAGCGTCGCTACGTGAAAGGCCTGCGGTACAACCTTGCCTCGACCAGCCCTCTGGCGACGCTCGTGCTGTCGGATACCGAGCCGGATCCAACTGCGCTATACGTCGTGCCCTTCGGCGCGTCGGAGGACTATCTGCAGGAACTGGATCAGCTCATCGAGAATAGCAAGCTGCCTTCCTGGAAGTGGGAGCCAGGAACTGCGGAGCTTCCCGCATTTCCCTCTGCAGCTGCGCCAAAGCCGTACCGGAAACAGCCCGCGCCTTCGGAACCCAACCAGGCGGGGGAAAGTCTGCCTGCGATAAGCTAACATCCATATTTGGCCGGCGCTGGCAGCCGCTCGCCGCGATTGCGGGCGGCTTAGCCGACGTGCTGGTCGGCAGTGACCAGCTGCCGACGCGACCTTGTGCCGGCGTCACGAACGACGGCGCTGATTAACCGGCGGAGCGCGGGATTTGACTTCATAGCACGTACTCATCACCTGCATATTTCTGGCCTGCTGCGAACGATAATTACTGGGCAATGCGATCATTCGCCGCCTCCCTTGCCCGACAAGCGGGCAATCAAGGCTGTAATCGCTTTCGAAGTCAGAGCTGTTTTGGCCACGTCCGAATGCCCTGTTACACAGAGGGCAATAATCCCGAACACAATGATCCCCACTTCTTCGTTTTGCGCGGTAGTGGCGATGTAAAGCGCACCTAATAAGGACAGATAGGTAATAAGGCCACGGCCTTGACGAGGCAACGGAGACGGAGACTGCGGAGGAGGGAACTGCGGAGATGTGATCTCGCCAGTAGGGATACTCGGCGGATGTGCAGAATTGATACTGCGAGTTTTGGAGCGGGGCTTTTTGGATTTGGAGGGTGCGCGCGGGGGCCCGTCGCCGTCGCTGCCGCCGCCGTCTCCCCCATCGCTGCTGCCGCTTGCCGACTTCGCGCTCTTTTTCGAGGTTGACTTCTTGCCAGTTTCGGCCGCTCCATTTTGACCGCGACGCAAAAGATGGTCATCAACCCGTACCACGTGCATCTCTCGTCGGACCCGGTCAATAATTTCCATGGTCTTGTGGAAGCGTTCAATGTTTTCCAAAGCACGGCGTTGTGAGGCATTTAGTGAACGCCATACCCCCGATGCCTGCTCTTCGATGGCTTCCACTTGTTCTAAAACGCGCTGAACGGCTCTCCAGCTTCTCAGCATACGCTCCTTGGATGGTGAAATTGCAGATGTCATAATTTTCCCTTAAAAATGCCACATGGCACTTTGATTCTAACCCGTCCTTACGCCCTGTAACCTAATGTCGGTACAACCCTTAGAGTGGCTTGGTTTTTTTTGCATCAAGGCCTATTGTGGCTGATCGCGACAAATCGAGGAGAGGTGGACAGAATTAAAAGCGGTTGACAAATTAAAGATTTCCCATAAAATGCCACTCAGTACATTTTTCTGGGGAAATTTATGCAACCTGAGCGTCCAAGCAACGTCCATCCCGATCTGACTGACGAACGACTCCAGGCCCTCGCTACTTTTTTTGCGAATACCCGCAGCAGCGTAGCGTCCCTGCATGATCCGTTCGCTGGCGATGACGCGTGGGCGCTCGGATGCCGTAGCTTTGCCCGCTGGCGCAATCTTTTGGTAGGCAAGATCCAGTCTGGCGAATGGCCATGGTTCAAAGTGCTCGATCCAAGCATGCACTTTATTTTTGGCATCGGTGACGTCCCAGTACGCTTTTATCGCGGCACTGTGAAGCGCCCGCCATCGCGTACTCTGGCACAAAGCGCGCAAGAGTTAACCCAGCTATCGCTCGCCTTCCCTATGGATAAAGCACAACATCGGGAGTTGTACTGGCGGTTCGCGATCGAAACGGATTTTTTGGGAGAACCTAGTAAAGTTGTTTTCGCTGCGCTAGCAAAAGAGGATGGGGCGGCCATATATCATTGGGAAATACAGTTTGAAAAAGTTGATGTCGATGTGAAGCTGGATGTGCGTGATGAAGACATGATCGAGTTGCCCCCGCCGGCCGTCGTAGTACCATTAGTTAAGAAAAAAGCAACGCCGAATGAATGAACATGTTTTTCAGGGGGCAAAACTTCGGATTGCCCGCCTACTCAACGGTTGGACGAAAGCTGATCTGGCGGAACGCCTGCAGGTGAGCCGGCAATATATCCACACCTTAGAAATAGGCGACAAGCCTGCCAGCCAAGAGCTAATAGCGGCGTTGTCGCTCCTGCTCAAAGTCCAACCAAGCTTCTTCTTCGAATTATTGCCGACCGAAGTGCGGGAAGAGGAATGCCATTTTCGCGGTCGGAAATCGATGCCCGACAAGGTGGCCGACCAGATCATTTCGCACGGTACTGCTCTCGAACTCATTGTCCGTCTGTTAGACCAGACGCTGTCACTCCCAAAGGTTAATTTTCCATCAATTGAGGTCCACACCGACGACGACATCGAGCATGCGGCCAGTACTTGCCGCCAACTTTGGGGGCTGGGAATGGGACCAATCGCCAGCATGTGTCGCGTGCTCGAAAATGCGGGCGCCGTGGTCACTTTCTTCCAAGGCGATCGACATGAAGTCGACGCATTGTCGATGGCACGCGCGCGGCCCCTCGTAATCCGCAATTCGCTGAAAGCAAGTCCCGGTCGCCAGCGTTTCGATCTCGCGCATGAATGCGGGCATTTGGTGATCCACCAAGGTGTGGCCACAGGGGATGATCTCACCGAAGGCCAAGCGAATCGATTTGCATCCGCATTGCTGATGCCAAGATCTACATTTGCAAGTGATTTCCCTTCAATGCCCAACCGTATTGATTGGCAGATAATTTACTCGCTAAAGGTGCGGTGGCGAGTCAGTGCGAAGGCGATCCTCCGGCGAGCACACGATCTTGGTTTACTTAATGCAGTTCAATACGCAGCTGGCAACAGATTCTTGAGTCAATCAGGGCAAACGAAGGTTGAGCGATTTGATGAACGCATCCCAATGGAGGAACCGGAGCTCCTGCGCAGTGCAATTGCTGCATACGCCCAGGCGTTTTCGTCGTCGCCGGCAAATTTCGCCCGGCAGATAGGGATGACGCCTGCATTGGTTGAGCAGTTAGTTGGCATTAAAGCATTGCGTGAACAGGGAGCAGGCGCTCCTGCATCCATCGCAACTGCAGGGTTCTAGAGCCACCAGAGCGTCGTGAGCAGTGAACTGCGCTTATTAGAAGCCAATGATTGTTATATTGCCCGAGAAGTGAAGTCCACGGAAAGGCCCTCCGGATAAAGACAGAACTGGCGCTTGCGCCCCGCACCGGCCGGCAGCCGAATACGAGAAAAATGAAAAAAGAAGCTAACCTCGCCAACTTTGCCTTCCTGCCAGTCACCGAAGGCAATTCCTTGGTGTACACCGAAGCGAATCAGAAGATCGCTAAAGGCATGGATAATGACGATGATTATTTCGACGAGATTGCGCTCGATGGAACGGTCGTTGCGAGGTACTACGTCTGGCATCACATGAGTACTTACCCACCTTTTCCTGCAAGTGCTGGCTGGAAGAAATTTGACCTCGCTGGCGTTGAGATCGCCAGCGGTAACAAACACTAAGCGTCGCGGAAAACGCCCAGCAGTACAACGCGGCCTTCGTCGATCGCTCGCTTTCCCGCCACCCTGCAGGCTGTCTCGTCTCACACCATGACGCGCAGCCTCTTAGCCCGCTCTTGGAAAGCGCGCTTACCGCCCTCTAAGATGGCGCACACTGCTTCGCGTATCGCTGGCTCCTCCAGGCCACCGGAGATGTAGGTTATTCGCGGCAGGCTCCCTCGCTCATGACTACCGCACCGCGCGACGATGACTTGATCGGCGTCGGTGTTGACGACTAAATTCGCGTTATGGGTAACAATGATCACTTGCCGTCGCAACTTCGCCCGTTGAAACTCTACGACCAGCTCGTCGTAGACCGACTGAGGATCAAGGTTCTCCTCCGGCTGATCGATAATCAGCGGTCGGTCATCCTGAGCGTCGACTGCCAGGTATAGGAGCAGTAGCACAATACCGCGGGTACCAGGGGAGAGGCGCTCGATCGGAACTCCGTCGAACTCCAACCCATAGCCTATGGAAATGTGGTCGGTGCTGAACAGCCAGGCTGACACCCGCCGCGCCCATTCCTTGGGCTCCATGTCCTCAGGACGATGCTTGCGCAGGTCTGCGGTGTAGATACTCACGAATTGCTGCAGTGCCTCGCCAGCCGTCGCCGCGTCGCCTGTGCGCCATGCATCGAGCAAGGACTCCTCACTGAGCTGCCGTAGGCTGCCCCTTCCCTTGAAGGCACCAGCGGCCCGGAGGTCCAGGAGCGCCTCGCCGGCCTCACACCAGGCAGCAAGGTTTACGTTCCGCCGCACGGTGAAGGACAGCTTGACGAGTGAGCCCCGCGCCTGCGCGATTTGTGCCTTCAGTGGTTCGTACAGCTCCGTAAGCGCACGCTCCTCATCTAGCACCGCCTGAAACACGGCGACATAGGCGTCGCGGCGCTGTTGGCGCAGTGTCTGGATACGCGCTTCCGCGCCCCGTCCCTTTGCGATCTCGGCGTCGAGCTTTGTCATCGCGACTTTGGCCGTCGCAACTCGGTCGCTAATGGCCTTGAAGCGCCGAGAGTTTTGAGCGTCCATCCCCACAAGCTGGCGTAGCCTCGCTAGTTCGCGTTCCAGCAGCAGCAAGGGGTGTTTGGACAGGTCATCGCTCGCGGCGATGAGCGGCACGGTCGCATCGGATTGGGCGACCGACACTCCAGGTGGGCGGTTGCCCTCCAACGTGCGCAGTAGCTCTAGTGTCGCTTGCTGGGATCGGTTGAGGGTTTCATCCACATCCCCGGCGAATACCAGCCCAAACTTGGCCCAGTCGGCAGGTTCCAATTCGGCCTCATCGCGGTTGGCCTTCAAGGCCTCTAACATGTCGGGCAGCTCCCGCTCCCGCAAGTTCTTGATGTCCGCCGCTAGGTGCTGGAGCGCCTCCAATCGGACCTTGGCCTTAAGGACTAGCGCCCGCTTGGCCTCGACGGCTTTGGACATCGTGTCATAGCGCAGAGCCCGTTCGGCGTCGCCTTTGGGCATCAACGCCTTCATGTCGGTCTCATCCTTCTGGATCGCCTTGACCTTTTCTTCGCGCTGCTTGTTCAGCGCCGCGAGGCCATCCTTCCGAGCTTGCTCGGTCGTCATCGCTTCCGACGTCCGGGAGATGGCCTCCACCTGGCGACTCCGGGCAGTGCGCGCGCCTTCCAGACGAATGCTTAAGAGTTCTTGGAACGAGGTTGCATTCAGGCGGTCTCCTTCACCGTGCGCGTCGAAAACCACGCGTTCGATTTCGCGCACTAACGGGTCCTCCAACCCTTCAGATGAGCACAACTGATCGACGAATTGCTGGGACAGATACTGCACGTGCGGCACGTCCCAGAGGTCCTCCGATGCCATCCCGGAGAACGAGTTGGACGTAATTTCGCCTGACTCCCACGTCAGCTTTGCCTCGGATTGCTGGAGGTGGTCGGCAGCCCGGCGCAAGAATGACTTGTCGCTCAAGTGTGCTTGGACCCCCAAGCCTCCCATAGCAATGAAGTCCGCTAGCGCCGTCTTGCCAGAGCCGCGCGCGCCGATAATGGCAATTAGGCCCGGATTTAGCCCGATAGACGATGGCGACATCCACGGTGCGTTGCTAACCGACACCGTGCGGATTGCGTTGCTGGGCAGTGCGCCGCACGGGGGTTCCTTGCCAATATACGCGCGGCCGTCGGGGTTCATGCAGGCTTGGCGCAGCGTCTCAAACGTCGGCGCGCCCTTTAGCCAGCAGAGCCGGTCCATTGCCGGCTTCCCCACTTTAGCGTGGTCGTGCGCGTCTGAGCCGTGCAAGCATGGCTTCACACCGCCCCACTTCATGCTCAGTTCCTCCAGCGTCGCCGAACCCTTGCCTGCATAGAACGCCGCCTGCTTGGGGTTGCCGCTGAAGATGATGTGCGCGAAAGCTTCGATGTTAGTCCGCAACGCGGCAAACGAGCTATCGGCGTCGCGCAGACCGGATGTGCCATCACGCTCGCCGGCGGCCACCGCCACGAGGCAGTTGCTGCGGAACCAGTCGTTCGTCTCCCAGGTCTCGCGCAGGACCTCGAAGTCTATCTTGAACTGGTTCACGCCGGTGGTTAACGCGGGACCGTCATCGATGATCGACAAGTTATGGGCGCGTCCGAGGCGGATCAGTTCCGACCGCTCGCAACGGAACTCGTCCCTCTGATAGCGGAACTTGAAACTCGCCATTAGGCGCCGGATGCGGTCAAGGTGGTCCTTGTCTTCTGGGGAGAATAGAAGATGCGCATTGATTGCCGAGTTGCTCCCGGTGCCCAGGGACAGGCGAACTTCAACATTTGGGAATAGCAGCTCCACGCCCGGTAAGCTCCCCGCCGCCTTAGCGTGTAGCGCCTTCTCGTACGTGTCGACGAGGAAGTAGTCCGTGATGCCTAGCACCCGGATCGGCGGGTCCTGTCTGTCTACCTGCGAGATGAACTCGCGCCAAGGATCCGTGCCGGAATATTGGTCATTCATCGCCGTCCCCGGGGCATGAATGTGCGGATCCCAGCGGTGCCATAACGCCCCTCTGGAAGTGTCAATCTTGTGTCTGCTCATCTTGTTATCCTCTTTCTGGAGAACAAGTGTAGGGTTTCGGTGCTTTCATGACAAGCAGAGGTTTTTCTCAAGCGCTCTCAGTAGCACAAGGTCACGCCCCTGCCTTTTTCCGACCGGGGTTACTCTTGATAAAATATATTATCAAGAGTAAAAACGGGCCAAGGTAGGACTAGGCCCAACCGCGGGGGGTATTAGGAAAAGTGCTGAGTAGGCGCTAAAGTCGTGACAGCAGAATGGTGGTATCCACTCATACCGGAGCGTCACGATGAAGCAGCAGCGAAAACATGTTCTCGAATTTTTTCAGAAAGATCCCTGGCCAGTACGTCTGGTTGTGCTGGCAATGTGGCTGACTTTTTTACTGATACTGGCGGGCTTGCTCTCGGGGCTGTCCGATAAACTGAAATGGCTGGCCTTTTTACTAAAGGGGCTCCTTTGACGTCCTCACTGCCAATCCACCCTGCCAACGGTTCACTCACGGAGGAGCGGTTTTTCCCACCGCGTCGCTCAAAGTGACGGAGGGGCCAGGCCACTTATTGGGCGACAGGCCGACACAAGACCCCGTTTTTGCGCGACGATTAAAGCATCAATAGCGCCACATCGCCAGCCATGAAAAAACAGCCTCTGGACTACTTCCCGAACGATCCTTGGCCAATCCGCCTGGTGGTTCTCGTGATTGATCGCCTGACCTGGCCGGCGTTCGTCGCTGCGGCTGCACGCATATTGATAAAGGCTTTACAGTGAACAACGACCTGACCACGACAACGCGCCGGCCAAGTGCTGGCCTGACGACTGCCGACTTTCACCAGCTGGCCGAGGTGTCGCCTGCGCTGGCATGGTTCGCAAACATCGATAATCCGCAGACCAGGCGCGCCTACCAGAATGACGTCAAGGAATTCATGGCATTCGCCGGCATCGAGGATCCGCACGCGTTTCGCCATGTCGGCCGCGGCCACGTACTAGCCTGGCGCCGCGACCTCGAGCAGCGCGCGCTGGGCGGCGCGACCATCCGCCGCAAGCTGTCGGCGCTGTCGTCGCTCTTCGATGCACTGTGCGAGTCCAACGCCGTCCAGGGCAACCCGGTCGACGGCGTTAAGCGGCCGAAGGTGGCCAGCCAGGAAGGCTCAACGCCGGCGATCGGCGATGACCAGGCGCGGGCACTGCTGGCGGCGCCGAACGGCGCGACCCTGAAAGGCTTGCGCGATCGCGCGATCCTTGCAACCCTGCTCTACCACGGGCTCCGCCGCGCCGAGCTGTGCGCGCTGCACTTGGTCGACCTGCAGGAACGACGCGGCGTTCGCCATCTGCGCGTGCAGGGCAAAGGCAGCAAAGTCCGTTACGTGCCGCTGCATCCAGCAGCGGCCGGCGCAATCGCGGCTTACCTCACGATGGCTGGCCGTAGTGACGACAAGGCGGCGCCGCTGTTCCAGCCCGTCAGCAACAATACCCGGGGCGCCGGAAAGCCGATCACACCCGACGGCGTCTATCGCGTGCTGGAGAGGTACGCCGGGATGGTCGGCATTGATGTCGACGGTTTTGGTCCACATGCACTGCGTGCGACGGCGATCACCAACGCGCTCGAGAACGATGCGGATATCGGTCGCGTCCAGGACTGGGTAGGGCATGCAAACATCGCCACCACGCGAATGTACGACCGTCGCCAGCCGCGCATCGAGGCGAGCCCGACATTCAAGGTCACCTATTGAATATCGATTAGTTTTGGGCCCTCGGCAAAGCGCCGGCGCCGTAATGAGGTGAGTGTTCGGGCAGCAATACGGAAAGGTGTATTGTGGCGGCGTAACATGAGCGCAGCTTCCTGCATGCCGACTTCAGGCAGGAGGATGACCGCCAGGTCGATTACCATGGATGCAGTGTAATTTGTTCGCGCGTCCATCTGGGAGACAATAACGGGATCGCGTTACGAAGGCATGCGTAGACACAAACGCAACGAGGTTGCCCGCGCGCTAAGCTAGTCGCGACCGGCGAAGGCGGCGGCAATTAGCAGATGGCCGAACGACTTCTACGACCTGTGCGACCATACACACGGGTGGGCGATCGCCGCTCCTACGCCCTCCTGGCCAGTCAGGGACCGCCTTTTTTATCTACGTGCGCACACTGACTGAGCGTCCTGCAGGCCGCTCTCGAACCGGCCCAGAGTTGTCGCCGGCGGACACTTTGCTGACGGGCTCCGCCCTTGCGCCCAGAAGCCCCTATTTAAAAGATGACCTTTCAAACCGTAGTCCTATTCGACTTTCGCGCGCGAAAGTGTCGGCCCAGTACCAGTCCGCGATAGCTCCCTATAATCCAAGCTCGGGCCCGGAACGGTCGCGGTGCTGCTCCCTCACAGGGGTCTGAGTCCTCTCATGGACCTGCACACGGTCGAGTGAGAGGTTGTGCCCGATATCGATCGCCGTGGTTTTCTGAGGAGGCTTGCCGGCATTCTCGAGCATTTTGTCGTATGCCTCCTCAGTCGTGACAATTTCCGTGTTCTGCTTTGCCCGGGAGGCTGCCACGTAGCTTGCCTCACGATTCAACCAGTGCGCGCCCTTCTCGCTCACAAGAAAAATCTCGCGGTGCGTGGTCACGCCCTGCTCCTTATGGGAGGTATGAGCATAGGCATGGTCGACGTATCGCAGCTGTCGGTCCGACATCTGGGTCTCCCTTCCATCCTGCCAAAGAACGCGTGCTCCCTGTCCATCGATCTCCATAATCACGCCCCGGGTGCCGTTTGCCACGCGCGTAGGATCTTTGAGGCGGCCGATATTCGCCCTGGCTTCGATCGCGTCTCCCACAGCATAGTGGCGCTCCTCCATGCGGGCGAAGCTGAACCGCGTGTGCTTTGACGGATCGAGCTCGACCGTCTTCCCGTTCTCGCGGCGCAGGACCAGCCGGTTGTTGTTGAGGTCATAATCCACGACCGTCAGCATCTCCTCACGGGCAATTCCAAGGCTTTTGTAGTCGCGTAGTGCCGTCAGCCGGTCGACGTTCTCGTTTGCCAGCGAAGCGACGTGCTGATACTGCTGCTCGGTAAGCTTCGGATCGTCGAGGTGCTCTTTCCTATGCTCCGGGCCGGTGATGACGTCTTCTTTGCGCAGGGCCCCACGCACCGCCTGATTCGTCTCCTTGCGGTCGTGATTGGTGATCGTGACTACGCCGATCTTCGGTTCGGTGATTCCTTCGCTCAGCAACTGCTGTCGGTTTTCGATGTAGCGGGCGGCCGCCGTCCCGTACAAGTCGTTGTTGATGGTAGTGTCGAGCGATTGCAGGGCAGCTGCAAATCTGCCCTGCTTCATTTCGGCGATCGCTTTCTTCTGCTGTTCGGTAGCGCTATCGAAGCGGCGCGTCTCCTCGATTTTCGACAGGTTGATGCCGCCCTCCTGAGTCTGTAGAAATGCCCGGCCAGCCGAAACCGATCCGTGCTGCTTGGTGTCCCCCTGCAGGACGACACGCGCGCCCATGTCGCGCGCGATCTCCGAGATCCGCGCAGAGTCCTTTGCTCCCGTCATCGACGATTCGTCCATTACGAGAAGGAACCTCTTGCCCTCCGCATTCCCGGTCGCCCGTAAATTTTCGATCTGTGCGGTTTTGGCAAGGTAGGAGCGCAGTTGTCCCCTTTCCTGCACGTTGCGCTCCCGGTGCTCTGCGCGCGCCGCCCTGGCTTCCCCGCGGTCGACGGCTTCGTAGCTCGCAAGGCTCCTCCCCAGGGTTTCCTGGACGGTACCGACGGCGCGCGTAGAGCGCGCTCGGAACCGGTCCGCGAACCGTTCAGTGCCCTGCGGCGTCTCGGCGCCGGCGAGGCGAGCCTGGCCAGCATCCTGAAGCTTCACCCCCAGGGTATTCAAAGGGTGCCACGTACCGGTGCGCGACTTGAGCACCTCGCCGCTCTTCGAGTCAAAGACGTAGCGGCCGGGCGTGAAACCGCCCGCCTCCAGGTCCAGGTCTCGCTTTGCCACCCTTTTGACCTGTGGAATAGTCCCCGGCGTGTGGGCGAAGTTGACTTCAAGCTGCCGCAGCTCGGCCTGCAGCATCCTGATACGCTCATCTCGTTCGGTCAAGAATGCCGCGACGGTTTGGCTCTGGATCCCGGTCGCTTTCTCGAGCTCGCGTGCACCCGTAGTCGATGTCGCAATGCCGCGCGTCTCCCATCCACGCTCGCGGGCGACTTCCTGAACGAACTCAAGCGCAGCCGTCTTGCCGGTGCCGGCATCCCCCTGTATGCCTTGAAACTTGTCGGGATGCATCAGGACGTTGCGAGCTGCATTCACCTGCTCGACCGAGAGCTTGAAAGGAGTACCGACCTCGGTCGTTTTTCTCGCTTCAAAGCGGGCGAGGAGCTGGTCGAACTCCTCTTTCGTTTGCACGACCGCCACGCCCTTGCCCTTTCCCTTCCGAATGCTGTCCTGCAGCGTCAGTTCGTTCGCGACCGCCGTCGACGTCGTCAACCTCGGTGCCCCTGGGCCCGCCCGGTCGACCAGGGAGCGGTCTTCCTTGCGGTCATCAATCGCCTGCTTGACGGCCTGGATGCCGGCGCCGCCGCTGAAGAACACGGATTCCGACTCCAGCTGTGACACGGCAAACGCCTGTTCGCGCTCCGACAAATGCTTCATGGCCCGGGTAACGCCCTCCCTGGCCAGGGTCTCTTCGGGCACAATCTGCGGACCTGCACGCTTGGCGTTCTCGACGATCCCCGAAAGATCGAGTCCCACCTCACGGGCTTTCTCGCTCCAGATCTCGCGCAAGTAGTCACGATCATGATCGGTCTTCCGCGCGCGCGTATCAAGCACCGCGGTCTGGCGCGCCTGGTGCGATGCCCCATCCGGATCGATGCCCCGTGCCAGGAGCGCTTCGCGCATCTGTTGGCTCCGCTGGCTGAAAGCTTCCAGCTGCGCGCCCTCTACGCCACGTATATCGAAGTCGACGCCATTGTCGCGGTAGACGATCTCGTACCCGGCTTCATGCAGATTGCGAGCCAGCTCTGCCTTGTAGATTGTGTCCGCTTGGGTGCGAATCTGGAACAGCTCATCGTTGGTCAGGCTTCGCCACTTTTGCGCGTCCTCGTCGTAGGTGATGGCGACCACGACATTGTGATTGTGCAGTTGGGGGTCGTTCGCCCGGCTGGTCTCATGCTGAACAGTCGCATATAAAAGGTTGCCAGTCGCCTTCGCCAAGTTCTTCCCATTCTCATCCTTTATCCGCGCCTGTGCGCCATGCTCCTGCAACCAATTCATGGCCGTTCGGTTCGCTTCGATATGAGCCTGCACCACCCTCTCGTCGCCGCCGACCAGGCCCACGATCGAAACACTCTTCGGGGCTGAAATCGTGAAGTCGTATCCTAGCCGTCGTCCATCGCCCTTCGAGTTCGCAGACAGGTCCTGCACCTCGCAGGTGGCGGGATTGGTGACTTCCCCATCCAGGAACTTAACGAACTGCTCTTTTGTCACCTCCTCACCAGCGATGCCGAGGACCTCGGCTCCCTTCCCATGCCAGGTCAGGGTTGCTTGCTCGTTTACGTAATAGTTGTCGGCCCGGTCGTGCGCTGGACCGTCCTCCTTCAAGGCATTGTCGTGATAGCGCGCTGCGTGAGCGCTGCTGGTGAGCTTGTGAAGTCCGATCATGGTCGCTCCCCATAGAAGGCGTGTACGGTGAAGCTCCGCTCGCTTGCCCTCGGTTGCAGGAGTAGCTCAATCCGTTCGTGCCCAAACTGACTGTCGTGAGTATAGTCAGCCGGCGAAAACAGGACTTGCCGAATAGGCCGCCCGTCGGCGCCCATCATGACCACTGCGATGTTCGGAAAATCGTTCGCGTCCCCGAGGTTGACCAGATCGAAGGAAACCGGGACACCGATCGACGACGGGGAGCCAGAACGAAGTGCGCCGACTCGGAGGAAGGCCTCATCATTCCGTTCTGGGCGCAGCACTAGTTTTCCATGCGTTCCCGGAAGCCACTTGCGCTTGATCGCAACGTCATTACCTGCAAAGCTGTCCAAAGCGGTATCGGCGATCTCGGTGCGAAACACATAAATTCCGAGCGCCATGAAGACAGCACAAAGGATTAGCATGTTGACAGCGCGTTTAACCAGCGAGGATTCGTTCGCAAGCATGTCAGAGCCCAAGGTCAAGATCACGGTTGGCGTTCGGTGTAGCGACTTCGGTAGAAGACGACGTCATCGATACGTCGATCACTTCCGCTGCGGTTTGCTGCTCGTTCGTTTGCTGCTTCTCCCGCTCTTGCTCTTCCTTTTTCTTGCGCTCCGCTTCGGCCCGCGCAAGCTCCGCCTCCCTCCGCACGCCATCGAAAGCACTTTCGCCGCTTGGTAGCGTGGGCCGACTGATCTTGAATCGTCCGTCGCGTGGTGGATTATCCTGGCGAGGAGCGAATGACGCGATCCGCGCCGGCAGGAAGCCGAACCGCGGGCGCAGCCATGACGAATAGTCGACGCGCGCGATCGGGTAGTTGCCCGCGAACTTCAGGAAGCCGGTGCAAATGTCCAGTTGGCCGAACGTCGCAGGCATCACAGCCCACTTCTCCTGCTCGTTGATGACGAGACCGGCGCCGTCACGCTGCTCGACCACTGCAACCGCCTGGTTCTGCGAAATCGTCTCGGTCTCGACTTTGCCGAAGCGCTTCGCTGCGCGCTCCTTAGCCTCCGCGTCGTTCAGTGCCAACTGCAGTAAAGTATTGAACCCGTTCATCGTCGATTCAGCGCGGTCTTTGCCAATTGAGGTGACGAACTGGCTGTCGTTCTGTGTCCCTGCAAGCACGCAGACGCCGTATTTGCGCAACGTCGCTAGTTGCTCGTCGATCTTGATATCGCCGAGCGTGTGCACCTCGTCCAGGAGGAACCAGTACCGATCGTAGTGCACGACTTCCTGTCGCGCCGCGATCGACGAGAACGCGACCTGCAGGATTAGGCGATATAAAGGGGCAAACATCGCCTTCGTGTCGTCGCTTCCGAAAATGAAGAGGCGGGCATCGTCCTGCCGGTCGAGGAATTCCGCGATTGACCATGAGCCTTCGTTCACAGCTGCGATGCCATCGAGGTAAATCGAGATTGAGCTGATCACGCCCTGCCGCTGACTCTTCGAATCTCCGCCAATTGCAGAGCTTGCGACGGACTTCTGGATCAAGTGCTCCATTTCGATGTCCGGCATTTCCAGGATCGCACGCGCCATATCCTTGGTGTTCACCGCACCCCGTTCAGTGAGGCGCAGCAGGATTACCGAAAAGAGCGCGCGGGCGGCGTCCTCGAAGAAGCTGTTCGCCCCGACGGCGCCGGCGGCCGACTTCGGCGGCAGAAATGCCTGCGCCAAGGTGTTCGCGTCATACCTGTTGCGCATCTCTTTAAAGATCGACCACGGTAGCGACCCCTCGAACGCCGGATTGAAAAACATATCCTTCCCCGGGCGGAAGTACGCACGGAAGAATTCGCCACTCTGGTCGTAGATCACGCATTTCCGCCTCTTAGCAAACACCTGCTGCATGAAGTCATGGATAGCAATCGACTTGCCGCTGCCTTGCGACCCGACCGCAAGAATCCCGCGCATCGGCGCGTCCTTGGGAAGAGGCACATCGGCCAAACGGTAGTCGGACCCGCCGCGCTGACGTACGAGGCGGCTAAGTTCGGATGGCTCGACGATGTCGCTTGCACCACGGATACGGCGGTTTGCTTGCTGCTGCCTTCCTCTCAAGACGAACAGTTGCCAAACACCGAGATAACCTGCGACAGCCGCGCCGACCGCGATCCAGAACGTGCGCGTTAGCGCACGCGCCGGCGCCCACCCTTCCCCCAGCACCGTGGGGAGATCTTTCGCTGCGATGTACTGGATAGGAGGGGCGCTTCCGGTGTCCACACTGATAATCCTGCGCATACCCGCCGCGTCGCGCATCCTCCACTTTCGGTGGACCGTCTCGTCGACGACAAGCCGGGTCACCGCAAGTTTTGCGACGTCGTACTCTTGAGGTGTAGAGGTGGAGACCCAATACGCGAGCGGCGTCACGAACATCGGCAGCGCACCGAAGAACAGGCATTTTTTCGCTGCCTGAATAGTCAGCTTGATCCGGGTCGACACACTCGCCTGGCCCACGCCGGCGTTGGTAGCGGCGATATTACGTGCCATTGTTCGCCTCCTCGTCTCCGACAGCAATTAAGTGCCCGCGGCCGTCGTGCTCGACGACGGTGCCGAGCCTGTTAATGAGCTTGAAGCTTGCAACCTCCGGGGGTAGCAGGTCGGCCAGCGTATCCGCTTTAGCCCCGTAGCTGTCACGCCATCCGCCGTCGGGTGCCACCGCAAAGTCTCGAAAAAGCGAGCTCCCATCCGAGAAAAGGATTTGAAGATCGGCGCCCACTGTTCGGCTTTCGCCGGCGGTGACGATCTCGCTCAAGATGACCTGGCAGGATGGAAGACGTTCCAGGGCGTACAGCGACTCGATGATCATGTACCGACCGGCAGGCAGCTCCGCCAGAGCGTTCTGGCTTTCAAAGTCAGGAACATCAATGATCATGGCCAACCTTCACGTTCGCGGGTTTGGAGGCAGAAACGGCAGCAATACGGGCACCCTTGCCGAGTGCCTCAAAGACCGTTTTACGATACGTTGCCGTGAGCCGTTCCTTGTACGCTTCTGCTGATTCGTCTGCATTCTGGCGGAGCGCGAGCACGCTTTGCTCCACGTCGAGATGCATGACCGCCCCAATCATTTCCTGCAGCTTTTTCAGGTGCTCCAGAATGGCGAGCTGCGTCTGCATGACCTGTTCGGAGTACGAGTCGTAGCGCGCCAGGCCGTCGCGGACAAAGGTCCTGAGAAGCTGGGATTGGTCTTGTCCGCGTCGCTTCATCTCGGCTTGAAAAGCTTCATGGAGCTCGTGGTCGAGGCGGGTTCCAACGGGGATGCTCTTCATCTGGGACTCCGAAAAGTCAATTTAAATTAAATATTATACTTTCGGCCACGTGTGGGCAATTGAAAACAAGGTAACGCGCTGATTTAGCGCAGGTCTTGTCGGTCAAGACGTTTTGCAGTCGGGTTTGGGGTCAAAGTGTTAACAGCTTTTCCGCTTTAAGATCAATGAGTTAGCCGGAAATCTGGGCCAGCACGTTACGTGCGTAATGTGTGTGCTTCTTCGTAGGGGTGTGGGGGGTCTCCCCCCACACGTTCGTCATCCGCGGACGCGGTCCGGTTCACCGGATAGCGTCCGCCGTTCAAAACCTCCGCAGGTGGGACGGGAACCGGCCCGCCTGCGCTGGAGTCGTTCAAATTTTGGCCGAGGGCAACGAGGCCAAATCGTCCACCTCCGCACGGGCTGGCGACAGCCGGACCGTGCGCTGGACAGCGCGGCCGAATCCACCCGCGGCGCATCCCTCCCTTGCCTGGTTAGGCTTCGGGATCAGCAGCGACAGCGCGCCCGGGTCGGGCCACCTGGTCGGTTTCGCCCCGATCCGCCGCCGGCGCGCCACCAGCCTGGAACTGGCCGGAGGCGTCAGGGCGCGCAGCGTCTCCGCGCCCTGGGCGGGCTACCTGGTCGGTTCCGCCTTGAGCGGGCGCAGGCGCGCAACCATCCCGGAGCTGGCCGTAGGCGTCGGTGCGCGCAGCGACACCGCGCCCGGGCCGGGACCACCTGGTCGGCTTTGCCTCGGTCCGGCGCAGGCGCGCAACCAGCCCGGAGCTGGCCGTAGGCGTCGGGGCGCGCAGCGTCACCGCGCCCGGGTCCGGGCACCTGGTCGATTTCGCCTCGATCCGCCGCAGGCGCGCCACCAGCCCGGAGCGGGCCGGAGGCGTCGGTGCGCGCAGCGCCACCGCGCCCGCGTCCGGGCACCTGGTCGACTTCGCCTCGATCCGGCGCAGACGCACGACCAGCCGGGGAACTGCCCAGAGGCGTCGGTGCGCGCAGCGTCACCGCGCCCGGGTCGGGACCACCTAGCCGGCTTCGCCTCGATCGGGAGCAGGCGCACCACCAGCCCGGAGCTGGCCAGAGGCGTCGGTGCGCGCAGCGGCACCGCGCCCGGATCTGGGCACCTGGTCGATTTCGCCTCGATCCTCCGCAGGCGCACCACCCGCCCGATACTGGCCAGAGGCGTCGGTGCGCGCAGCGTCACCGCGCCCGGGTCGGAACCACCTAGCCGGCTTCGCCTCGATCGGGAGCAGGCGCACCACCAGCCCGGAGCTGGCCAGAGGCGTCGGTGCGCGCAGCGTCACCGCGCCCGGGTCCGGGCACCTGGCCGGTTTCGCCTCGATAGGAAGCAGGCGCACCACCAGCCCGGAGTTGGCCAGAGGCTTCGGTGCGCGCAGCGTCACCGCGCCCGGGTCGGGACCACCTGGTCGGCTTCGCCCCGATCTGCCGTCGGCGCACCACCAGCCAGGAACCGGCCAGAGGCGTCGGTGCGCGCAGCGACACCGCGCCCGGGTCAGGGCATCCGGTCGGTTTTGCCTTGATCGGGCGCGGGCCCGCCACCAGCCAGGCGCTGGCCAGAGGCGTCGGTGCGCGCAGCGTCACCGCGCTCGGGTCGGGACCACCTGGCAGGCATGCCGTATATCCGCCGCAGGCGCGCCACGACCCGGACCTGGCCGTAGGCGTCGGTGCGCGCAGCGTCACCGCGCCGGGTCGAGGCCAGCTGGCCGGCACCGGGATTCCGCGACAATCAGGGAAGTGGCATGGAAGGCAAGCGTAGCGCGCAGCGCCGCAGGCGCGGAGGCGTCAGGGATGGAAGCCCGAAGGGGCGAGACCGCGCAGCGGGCTCGATGCGAAGCACGACAGCCCGGTCCCGAAGGGAGACGCCCACGCCTTGGCACCGACGCGGTGCCAACAGCGAAACGCCGGCACCGACAGGACGCCAGGTATTGATATCAGGCTGTACACAAGCGGCACCGATGTGATTAGAATTAAAAGCACGCCGAGGTGAATTTCACCGATCGGCACAACCAACCAGTGAGGCCAAACGATGAGCGCAGCAACGCAAGGCACGCAAGGGAAGAAAGGAAAGTCACTCGACGAAGAGATCGCGGCGGCCCAGGAACGGCTGACCAAGCTCATGAACCAGAAGCGGGAAAAAGAGCGCAAGGACCTGGAGCGGAATCAGAAGGCGATCACCACCTTCCTCCGGACCGAGAAGCTTGACATGGTCCCGGTGGACAGGTGGACCGAAGCGCTACCGGCACTGCGCAGACTGCTCAAGGTCGAGGAAGTCAAAGGGTCGCGCGCGGCGGTGCAGGAGAACGGCGCGGCGAAGGACAGTTCGAAAAAAACGCCTGAGCCAGCGAAAGCGTCCGAATCAGCACCGCTGGAGACAGTTGGCTAACTGCTTGGTCGTGTGGACCCGGGCCCGACCAGCATCTTGCGCTGGGCCCAGGAAAACAGGGATTGCTGTTGCGAGGCCGTGAGACCATCAAGCAGCACGTATCGCACGAAATCGCAGACAGCCTCGCGCAGCTCGAGCGGCAATAAACGTGCGCTCGCGAGCGACATCACGAAATCAGGATGCGAGCTCGCCAACACAATTTCCAGCAGAAGCATCGCTTCGTCAGTCCCGCCGTGGGCGTCGACGTGGTCGACGAGTCGGGCCGCGCTTAGCGGCAATTCTGGCTGGCTGGGCATGGGTTCCTGCGGCTGTCGCGTTCTAGGGTGCCCGCAATAGTACCGGAAACGCGGCAAGGTGAGGAGCGGCGCCGGCGCAAGCCGGCGCCGCTCGCTTATAAATCCAGCGTGGAAGAACGCTCGGCGCAAACCTGGCGCCAGATGCGCTCGCGGACCGGGGCGAACTCCGCCTCGAGACGGGCAAGTCGCCGCGCCTGTTCCCCACTTTCGACATCGACCATGGATGCGAAATAGGTGGCGGTGCACGGACCGGCCCAGGTGCGCCACTTTTGCCGGATCCGCATGCGTATTTCTTCCGGCTGCGCGAAGTAGGCAGCACGCGCTCGGCGCCACACGTCCGCCAGGAACTGGCGCCGATCGGACTCCCATCGCGTGGCATGCTCTTCCCGGCGTTTGATCTCCTGGTCTAATGGCCGCTGCTCGGCGGCGACGTGGTCCGCGAACAGCGGGTAGCGCGCCTGTTCTTTGGCCAGCTTGCGCGCATATGCGGCCCGTTGGCGATCTGTCAGGGGACGGGGGCCGTATCGTTGTTGGCGTTCAAAACGCATGGCGTTCCTCCAGAAAATCCAGGGGAACTTGTACGAACGGGCGCAACACGGGGCAATGTACCTTCATGACTTCACCTCGAAGATAGGTCGGCGGCGATTCTCATTTGCTGCAGGGTCAACAGGCCGGCCAGGCGGCAGCGCGGGCGGGCGGGCAAGCGCAGCGCGCAGCGCCGTTAGGCGCGGAGGGCGCCGTCGACCGGACAGGTCGACGGCGGCGCCTCTGGCATTTCGCCTGGGCGCCGTGGGGCTCAAATCAGGCCATGCTCGGCAAACGAATAGCTTTCGGCGCCGGCGACGATGATGTGATCCAAAATTCGCATTTCCACCAACTGGAGCGCATCGGAAAGCGACTTCGTTACCATCCGATCCGCTTCGCTGGGTTCGGTCACGCCGCTGGGGTGGTTGTGGAATACGATGCAGCTGGCCGCGTTCAGCTGCAATCCCGCCTTGACCACTTCGCGAGGGGAAACGCTTACGTGCGTGAGCGTCCCGGTAAACAGCACGTCGCGCTTGATGATGCGATTCTTTACGTCAAGCCAGATGACCCCGAAGTGTTCCCTTTCTGCTTCGCCATACGCAAGCATCAGATGCTGCCTGACGACCGCTGGGCAGTCGCAGCGTTCGTAGCTAGCGCGGTATGTCCGGCGGCGGAGTATGTTCATCGCTTCTGCAATGACTGCATTTTCCTGCTGGCGGCGATCAGTCAGATTTGCTACGGCGCCGCTGTCGCGGCAGCTAAGGGTAGTCACATCGGTCATGTTGTCCTCCGGTCAGTTGATGGATTTATTATATGTCAAAAACTATTGACCGTCAATAGTGTACATGTTGTGTTTTCGCTCTTGCGCGCAGCGCCGTAATACCGGAGCCTGGAGCCCTCGGGCCGGGTGTCGGGGCCGGAACAGGCCCTGACGGTGTTGCCTGCTCGCTCGATCAGCCAGGG